>JANTHH010000102.1 GCA_024762485.1 Chromatiales bacterium | reverse complement strand
TGTTCGGCAGCAGCGTCGGCAGCGACCTCGACGAACAGGTGATCCGTGCCTGCCTCGACTTTTTTGACGAGGGACAGTCGGTCTGGGGTATGCCGCATCGCGAGCTGGGGTTCTTCAGGGCCTGGCTGGGCGTTGCCGGCGGTACGGTGCAACGCACCCTGGATCAGCTGACCCGTCACACCACGACGGACGGCCCGATCGTTGCCGAACAGGTGATCGCACTGGTGTTGCGCAAGTTGCAGGTACCCGAGGAGGAGTGGACCGGTTATCTCACCCGCGAGCTGGCCCGCCTGCATGGCTGGGCCGGATTCATCCGCTGGCGCTCCAACGCATCAAACTATTATTGGCAACAGCGTTATCCGGGTGATCTGGTCGATTATCTCGCTGTACGCCTGTTGCTTGCGCTTACCCTGTTGCAGCAGCAGGCCGGGGGGCGCCACCCCTATAGCGTCCAGGCCCTGCGCGAGGTGATCGCGGCGCGACCCTATGAGCTGCATCTGCGCCTGGCGCTGCAAGGCGGCAGCAAGGGCCTGGAGAGAATGGTGCGTGACCTCGAACAGGTCTTGCAGCGCGGCAGGCAAGACAGGATCGAACGCCTGTTCTTCGAGTACCGTGCACGCAAGGGACGTCTCGAGGCGCAGCGCCAGGCCGACAAGCTGCTGTCGCTGGCCGAACTGATGGATGATCGCCGCAGTTTGCTGCGCCTGTCACATGCCGAGTTGCAGCAACTGCTCGACCTGCTGCAGGCCTTCCACCGGCAGGAAGGCCTGTTGTGGCTCAAGGCGATGGAGGCCAGGGCAACCGATCGGTTGTTCGACGGGCTGAGCCTGCGGCCGCCGGCACCGCGTGAAAAGCGTCCTTTTGCCAAGGCCTTGTTCTGTATCGATACACGCTCCGAGCGCATCCGTCGCCATCTCGAATCGGTGGGCGATTACAACACCTACGGCATCGCCGGGTTCTTTGGTGTGCCAATCAGTTTCATGGAGTTGGGTAAGGGCAGTGAAAGCCATCTCTGCCCGGTCTTGCTGACCCCCAAGAACCTGGTGATCGAAATGAGCTCGGCCGGCGTGCAGGATACCGCTGCGGTAACCGTATTGGAAAAGGCGATGCACGAGCTCAAGGAATCGATTCTGACACCGTTCGTCACGGTCGAGGCGATCGGCCTGCTGTTCGGTTTCGACTTGATCGGCAAGACGCTGCTGCCGACCGCCTACAACCGGTGGCGTGATCGACACCTGCACGAGCACAAGCCGTCGACACACTTGGTGCTCGACAAGCTGGATCGCGAGCAGGCCGACTCGATCGTACGTGCCGTGCAACGCGCGGTGATCGTCAAGGCGGTGGAGCAGGAATTCCAGCTGGAGCCGGAGGCGATCACCGACGACGTCGTCAAGGAACTGCGCGAGACAGCACTGGGGCAGCGTTCTGGTTGTCCGGAATTTGCCCGGTTGGTGGATGTCGACCAGGCACGTCAGGAGGCATTCGTCGCCCGTCTGCAGAGCGCCTATCGTATCAACCCCGCATTTGCACAGCTGCAGATGGAACGACTCGGGCGGATCGGCTTCTCGCTTGAGGAGCAGGCGCTCTTCGTCACCCAGGCGCTGCAGTCGATCGGCCTGACCCACGACTTTTCGCGCTTTATCCTGCTGGTCGGCCATGGCAGCACGTCCGAGAACAATCCGTACGAGTCGGCACTGGACTGCGGTGCCTGCGGTGGTGCGCACGGCCTGGTCAACGCCCGGGCACTGGCCCAAATGGCCAACAAGCCCGAGGTGCGGCGGCGTCTGGGCGAAGGCGGCATCGAGATCCCGGGCGACGCCTGGTTCGTGCCGGCGCTGCACAATACCACCACCGATGAAATCATCCTGCATGACCTGGAGCTTCTCCCGCCTTCACATCTGATCTATCTCGACCGGCTGCGCGACGGCCTGAACTCGGCGTCGCGTCTGTGCGCACAGGAGCGGCTGCCCGGTCTGCTCGGTGAAGACAGGGATCTGAAGCCGGCGACGGCATTCCGCGATGCTAGGCGCAACGCCATGGACTGGTCACAGGTGCGCCCGGAGTGGGGCCTGTCACGCAATGCCTATTTCGTGATCGGACGCCGCTCACTGACCCAGTCGAAGACACTCGACGGCCGCGCCTTCCTGCATTCCTACGACTACCGCGTCGACCCGAAACGCCGGCTGCTGGAAAACATCCTCACGGGCCCCCTGGTGGTCGGCCAATGGATCAACATGGAGCACTATTTCTCGACTGTCGACAACGAGAAGTTCGGCAGCGGCAGCAAGGTGTACCACAACGTGGCCGGGCGCTTCGGCGTACTCAGCGGCAACCTCAGTGATCTGCGCACCGGCCTCCCGGCACAGACCGTGCTCAATGATGATGGGCGCCCCTATCACCAACCCATGCGTCTGATCACGGTCATCGAGGCGCCTGTGGAACATGCGCGCAAGGCGATCGAGAGCGTGACCGCGATCAAGCGTCTGGTAAGCAATGAATGGATCCGACTGCTGATCGTCGACCCGCAGGCGGCCGTGGTCTGCCAGTACGAAGACGGCAAGTGGATCACGCGTGATTTTGTCGAGGCCGAGCAGGCCGGAGACTCCACCTTTCAGGAGGCCCGCAACGCATGAAGAACCTGAATTTCAGCCCATTGAAAAAACTCGAGATCATCCTCAGCGGCGAGCACCAGCGCTTTGCCACCGACCTGCTGGACCGCGCCGGTGTCAAGGGTTACACCATCGTCAACAACCTCTCCGGCAAAGGCAGTCATGGCTTTCACGAGGGCCACCTGATGTTCAACGAGGATGACGTGTTGATCATGATCATCGCTGCCGTACCCGAGGAACAGGTCAAGCCGATCCTCGAGGGGTTTGCACCTTTCTACAACGAGCATTCCGGGGTGGTATTCATCTCAGATATCCAGGTCACTCGACTGGTGAAGTTTGGCGGGTGAGCCATGGCCGTTCTTCCGCGATGGCGGACCACCGGGCTTGCGACACAGCCAGACAGGCTTTAGCGCCCGGCCGCGCCGGCACCCGACCGGTCTTTTCCTGTTGGCTGGTTGCAAGCTTCCAGGGGCAGGCACATGGCAGATGTCTTGCCTGGCCGGGTCTTCCAGAGGGCGATTTTTGCGGCTGCCGGTTGCTGCTGTCGCGGCCTTCTCCTATACTCCCTGCCCCCTGATGCCCGCTGTATCTCTCGGGCATCCGGCATGTCATCCTGTGCCGATGTAGCTCAGTCGGTAGAGCAACTGATTCGTAATCAGTAGGTCGGCGGTTCAATTCCGCCCATCGGCTCCATTTTCTCTGCCCAGGTGTCTCGCCAGAGCGGTTTCCATGTCCCGACTGTTCGTCAACCGCCTCACGGCCATCGACTTCTCCTACCTGCATCCGCAGCGTGGCCTGCTCGGCGAGAGCTGGCTGGTGGATATCGAACTGCGCGGCGGGCTCGACGAGCAGGGCATGGTGCTGGACTTCGGCGAGGTGAAGCGCCGGGTCAAGCAGCTGATCGACGAGGGTTTCGATCACAAGCTGCTGGTGCCGCTGCGTCATCCCGCTCTGCAGCGCCGGCTGGAGCCGGGACTGGACGAAGTGACCTTCGTCCTGGAGGACGGGGCGATCATCCGCCACCGCGCCCCGGCGGCTGCCAGCGCCTACATCGATGCCGAACAGATCACCCTGGAGAGTGTCGGCGAGGCCATCGAGCAGGCGCTGATGGCGCAGATGCCGGACAACGTCGAGTCCTTGCAGTTGCGACTCTATCCCGAACCCGCCGACGGCGCCTTCTATCACTACAGCCACGGGCTGAAACTGCACTGTGGCAACTGCCAGCGTATCGCCCACGGTCATCGCTCGCGCATTCGCATTCTGCGTAACGGCGAGCGCGATGCCGTGCTGGAGGCCGACTGGGCCGGCCGCTGGCATGATTGTTATATCGCCACCCGCGAGGACCTGGCGGATGAGCTGACGATCGACGGCCGAGATTACCTGCGCTTCGCCTACAGCGCACCCCAGGGTGACTTCGAGCTGCAGTTGCCGGCCTCGGCCTGCTATCTGGTCGACTGCGAGACCACGGTGGAAAACCTGGCCCAGCATGTGGCCGAACGACTGCGGGCTGAGGGCGTCGCGGGCGCGCTGGCGGTGCACGCCTACGAAGGCGTGGACAAGGGTGCGGTGGGCGAGGCCTGAGCCGCGCTTTGTTACCTTAGGTAACAGCTGCTAGGCTGCGGCGATGGCATCCCAGGCTACACATCCGAACCGTGATCTGGCGGTCATCATCGGTCTGCTGGCGTTCTGGCTGTTCGGCTTCCCGCTCAGTATCTGGTGGCTGCTGGGTCCCCCGGCCTGGTATCTGCCCTATGTGCTCTGGCTGGGGGTCATCCTGCTGATCCTGCTCGTCCGCCAGCCCTGGTCGCGCTGGTGGGGGTCGCATCGTGAGCCTTGAACTGGCGACGCTGTTCAGCGCTGCGCTGATCTATTTGCTGCTGCTGTTCCTGATCGCCCATGTCACCGACCGCGGGATGGTGCCCGAACGCTGGGTCGCCCATCCGCTCACCTACACCCTGTCGCTGGGGGTCTACGCCACCTCCTGGAGCTATTACGGCAGCGTGGGGTTTGCCGCCACCCAGGGCTACCAGTTCCTGACCATCTATCTCGGCGTGACCCTGGCCTTCGCCCTGACACCGGTGCTGCTGGAGCCGATTCTGCGGCTGGCGCGGGATTACCAGCTGAGTTCGCTGGCCGACCTGTTCGCCTTCCGCTACCGCAGCCAGCTGGCGGGTGCGCTGGTGACCCTGTTCATGCTGGTGGGCAGCCTGCCCTACATCGCCCTGCAGATCCGCGCCGTCACCGAGTCGCTGCAAGTGCTCACCGCTGAGGCGCCGCCGCACATCCTGGCACTGGGCTTCTGCGCCACCCTGACATTGTTCGCCATCCTCTTCGGGGCCCGCCATATCTCGCCGCGGGAAAAGCACCGCGGGCTGGTGGCGGCCATTGCCTTCGAGTCGCTGATCAAGCTGATCGCGCTGTTGTCGGTGGGGGCCTTCGCCCTGTTCGGCATCTTCGGTGGACCGGGCGGGCTGAGCCGCTGGCTGGCCGATCACCCGCAGGCGGTCACGGCGCTGTACCAGCCGGTGCAGGAGGGGCCCTGGCTGAGCCTGCTGTTTCTCGCCTTCGCCGCCGCCTTCCTGCTGCCGCGCCAGTTCCACATGGCTTTTGCCGAGAACCTGTCGCCGCAGGCACTGCGCACCGCCAGCTGGGCCTTTCCCCTGTTCCTGCTGCTGCTCAACCTGCCGATCCCGGTGCTGCTGTGGGGCGGCCAGGCGCTGGGGCTGGAGATGAATCCGGACTATTTCGCCCTCGGCGTCATCCTCCAGCGCGGGCCGGACTGGCTGGCGTTGCTGGTATTCGTCGGCGGGGTGTCGGCGGCCAGCGCCATGGTCATCGTCACCACCCTGGCGCTGGCCTCGATGAGCCTCAACCACCTGCTGCTGCCGGCCAGCTACCCCGACCCCGGGGTCAACCTCTACCGCTGGCTGTTGTGGGGGCGGCGGGTGCTGATCGGGCTGATCATCCTCGCCGGCTACGGCTTCTATACCCTGCTGGAGCACCAGCAGGGACTGGTGCAGCTGGGCCTGCTGTCGTTCGTCGCGGTCGCCCAGTTCGTGCCCGGCATCGTCGGCCTGCTGTACTGGCACCGGGCCACCCGGGCGGGCTTTGTCAGCGGCCTGCTGGCCGGCATCGTGGTGTGGTCACTGACCCTGTTGCTGCCGATCCTGGCGAGCTCGGGCATCGTTGCCGACGATCTCGGCATGGTGGCACTGCAGCAGGGTTCCGGACTGGACCGCTGGTCATTCGCCACGCTCTGCTCGCTGTTTGCCAACGGCCTGCTGTTCGTCGCCGCCTCGCTGGCGGGTGCCCAGCGCAGCGGCGAGCGCGAGGCGGCACTCGCCTGTTGTGCCGACGTGCTGCAGCCGTTGACGGGGGTGGTGGCCGCGCGCTCGCCGCAGGCGTTCCGCGAGGGCCTGGCGCAGACCCTGGGTGCGGAGGCGGCGGAACGCGAGGTCGGGCAGGCGCTGCGCGATCTCGGCCTGCCGGCAGACGAGGGGCGGGCGGCCGAACTGCGGCTGCTGCGCGAGCGCATCGAGCGCAACCTGTCCGGCCTGCTGGGGCCGCAGCTGGCGCACATGATCGTCGACCAGCGGCTGGCGCTGGATGCCGAGGCGAAGACCGCGCTGGCCGATTCGGTGCGCTACGTCGAGTCGCGCCTGGAGGCGTCGCGCCACCAGCTCAACGGCCTCAATGCCGAACTCGACATGCTGCGCCGTTACCATCGCCAGGTATTGCTGGAACTGCCGCTGGGTGTCTGCGCGGTGAGCCATGACCGGCGGGTGGTGATCTGGAACCTGGCCATGGAGCTGCTCAGTGGCGTGTCGGCCCGGCGGGCCCAGGGGCGCCAGCTGCAGCAGTTGCCGGCCCCCTGGAACACGGTGCTCAGCGGGTTTGCCGGTGCAGAGGACAGCCACATCCCGCAATGTCAGGTGGCGCTGGCAGACGGCCCCCACACCTTCAACCTGCACAAGGCGCGGATCATGGAGCCGGCGGCAGGCGAGGGGGCGGTGTCCCAGACTCCCGGCTGGGTGATGCTGATCGAGGATCTCACCGACCTGGAGCGGCTGCAGGCGGAACTGGCCCACAACGAGCGCCTGGCCTCCATCGGCCGGCTGGCGGCGGGCGTGGCCCACGAGATCGGCAACCCGGTGACCGGTATCGCCTCGCTGGCGCAGAACCTGCGCGAGGAGGCTGACCCGGCGGTGCTCGCCCAGAGCATCGATGACATTCTCGATCAGACCCGGCGCATCACCGACATCGTCCGTGCGTTGATGGATTTCAGCCGCAGTGGCAGCCCCCGGATGGATCACGTCACCCTGCATCTCGGCGAGGTGATCGCCGATGCCCTGCAGCTGGTCAAGCTCACCCACCGGCGCAAGGAGCTGCTGTTCGTGATCGACAATACCGGCAACGACCGTCTGAATGGCGACCGCCAGCGCCTCACTCAGGTCTTCGTCAACCTGCTGACCAACGCCGGCGATGCCTCACCGCAGGGCGGGCTGGTGGAGATCGGCCTGCACCGCGAGGCGGGCCGGCTGGTGGTGGAGATCCGGGATCAGGGGCCGGGTATCCCCGAGGGTCTGCGGGACAAGGTGTTCGAGCCCTTCGTCACTTCCAAGGCGGCGGGTGAGGGCACTGGTCTGGGCCTGTCGCTGGTGTACAAGTTCGTGCTTGATCACGGTGGCGACATCGAGCTGGATTCGTCGTCCGGGCAGGGGACCCGGGCCGTGGTGAGCCTGCCGGCCGGGGAGGGCTGAAGATGGCGGAAATCCTGGTGGTGGAAGATGAGGCGGTGATCCGCCGCGCGGTGCGCCGGTTGCTGGAGCGGCATGGACACAGTGTGTGCGAGGCGGGGTCGGTGGCGGAGGCGGAGGCGGCCGGATTGGCCGGCCGGCAGCTGATACTCGCCGACGTGCGTCTGCCGGGCGCGCCGGGTACGGAACTGATCGGACGCGCGGCGCCGGTGCCGGTGATCGTCATGACCAGCTATGCCACGGTGCCCGCGGCGGTTGAGGCGATCAAGCAGGGGGCGGTGGATTACATCGCCAAGCCCTTTGACCACGGCGAGCTGATGCTGCTGATCGAGCGCGTGCTCGGCCAGCACCGTGCGGCCCGCACCCGGGCGGCACTGCAGTCCGAGGTTGACCGCAGCTACCCGGTCGAGGGGATGGTGGGCGAGTGCGAGGCGATGAAGCAGGTGTGCGAGCGCATCGGCAAGGTCGCCCCCACCGATGCCACGGTGCTGGTGCTAGGCGAATCGGGCACCGGAAAGGAGCTGGTGGCGCGCGCCATCCACGCCCGCAGCGCGCGTTGTGACGGCCCCTTCGTCACCGTCAACTGTGCGGCCATCCCGGAGGGCCTGATCGAGTCCGAGCTGTTCGGCCATGCAGAGGGGGCGCTGGCCAATGCCGGGCAGGGCCGTGTCGGGCTGGTGGAGAGCGCCGATGGCGGCACCCTGTTCCTCGACGAGGTGGGCGAGCTGCCGCAGGCGGCGCAGGCCCGTCTGCTGCGGGTGATCCAGGACGGCGAGGTGCGTCGCGTCGGCGGCGAGGCCACGCGCCGGGTGGACGTGCGCCTGCTCGCCGCCACCCATCGCGATCTGCGGCGCGCGGTGCAGCAGGCAACCTTCCGCGAAGACCTCTATTTCCGCCTGCGGGTGGTGGAGCTGCAGTTGCCGCCATTGCGCGAACGCGGTGACGACATCCCCCGTCTGGCCGCGTTTCTGCTCGACAAGGTCTGTCGTCAACTCAACCGCCCGCTGGTCAGTCTGGATGACTCGGCACTGCGCGCCATTGCGCGCCACAACTGGCCGGGCAATGTGCGCGAGCTGGAGAACGCACTGGAGCGGGCGGTGATCCTGTGCGAGCCCGAGGGCAGCATCGACGCCGCACTGCTCGGCATCGAGCACCTGCCGGGGGTGCCGGCCGACGTCGCCCCGGCGCTGTCACTGGAGGACTACTTCCGCCAGTTCGTGCTCGAGCACCAGGGGCGCATGACCGAGACCGAACTGGCGCGGCGGCTGGGCATCAGTCGCAAGACCCTGTGGGAGCGCCGGCAGCGTTTCAGTATCCCGCGGCCCGGCAAGGGCGGATAGGCACCGAGCCCCGGGGGTGATCGGTAGATCCGGGAGATCCGGGGCACCCCGCACCGCAAAGGCGATCCTGTGAGGTCAGAGGGGGGTGCTGTTTCAGAGATTACCGGCTGAAACATCTGCGTTTCGATTCGTAACACTGGGGCGTCCATCCTGTTACAGAAGTTCGCAAACGGCCTTGTTGCTGCGTCCCGGGGACTGGCCTAACTTACTGTTTTTATTTGCTTATCCTGAAGTTTCCGTTGAGAATCGGCAGCGGTGTAACCCGCACGAGACGGGTAACAATAAATGGCGGGGCCACGCCCGCTGCTAATCCCACGTCACCGGAGAGATCATGCTATGAGCAATTCAGCCCAAGCGTACTGGCGGGAGAACATCCGCCTGGTGGTGATCCTGCTGGCCATCTGGTTCGCAGTGTCCTACCTGTTCGGCATCATCCTGGTCGAGCCCCTCAACGCCATCAAGGTCGGCGGTGTCGGCCTCGGCTTCTGGTTCGCCCAGCAGGGCTCCATCTACACCTTCCTGGTCCTCATCCTCGTCTACGCGAAGAAGATGAATGCATTGGACCGCAAGTACGACGTGCACGAAGACTGAGGGGCCAAGACATGGATCTACAGACTCTGACTTACTGGGTGGTGGGTGCAACCTTCACCCTCTACATCGCCATCGCCTTCTGGGCACGTGCCTCGAGCACCGGTGAATTCTACGTCGCCGGCAAGGGTGTGCACCCGGTGGCCAACGGCATGGCCACCGCGGCCGACTGGATGTCCGCGGCGTCGTTCATCTCCATGGCCGGCCTGATCGCCTTCAACGGCTACGGTGCCTCGGTGTTCCTGATGGGATGGACCGGGGGCTACGTGCTGCTGGCCCTGCTGCTGGCACCCTATCTGCGCAAGTTCGGCAAGTTCACCGTGCCCGAGTTCATCGGCGAGCGTTACTACTCGCGCACCGCGCGTATCGTGGCGGTGATCTGCCTCATCCTGGCCTCCATCACCTA
>JANTHH010000101.1 GCA_024762485.1 Chromatiales bacterium | reverse complement strand
CTGGCCGCCTCGGCGCGGTTGCCGCCTGCTTCGTTCAAGGCATTGGTGATCTCGGCCCGCTGGGCCTCGAGGCTGCTGTCACTGTCCTGATAAGCCGATGACCCGGCTGCACGATATTCACGGACATTGCGAGGCAGGCAGTCCGTGCTTACGACCCCCTCGCGCGCCAGGATCATGGCATGTTCAACGGCGTTGGCCAGCTCCCGGATATTGCCCGGCCAGGGATAGTCGAGCATCAGACTCAGGGCTTCTTCGGTGCATTGCAGGCGTTCCGGATAACCTCGGGCCACCAGCGTTTCGCAGAGGTGATCGATCAGCAACGGGATGTCATCACTGCGGTCACGCAGGGCAGGCACCTCGAGATTGAACACGCCGAGCCGGTAGTAGAGGTCGGCTCGGAATTTTCCTTCGCTCACCATTTGCTCGAGATCCTGGTTCGAGGCGGCGATGACGCGGATGTCGACGTTGGTCACCTCGTCAGACCCGACCATGTGAAACTGCTGTTCTTCCAGAGCGGTGAGCAGCTTGGGCTGGAGGTGCAATGGAATCTCGCTGATCTCATCGAGGAACAGGGTGCCGCCATCGGCGGACTGGAACCGGCCGGGCCGATCCTTCATGGCCCCGGTAAATGATCCTTTGACATGCCCGAACAGCTCCGATTCGAGCAGCGACTCGGGAATGGCGGCGCAATTGAGTTTGACGAAGGGCTTGTGTGCGCGGCTGCTGTTCTCATGGATGATCCGCGCGAACATGGATTTGCCTGTTCCCGACTCGCCCTGCAATAGGACGGTCGCCCGTGTCGGTGCCACCTGGCCCAGGGTATCGATGATCCTTTTCATGGTGGCGTTCTGGGTGATCAGCTTGTGGCTCTTGGTTTGGCTGATCAGGGTGTCCAGGCGACGGATCCTGGTGCTGTCGTTCACCACCACGAGCTGCAGGGGATCACTCAATTGCGGCAGGTCGAGGTGTGAGACGTTGAACTCCAGCGTGTGTTCACCGTCCTTGTCGCCCACATTGTGTTCGAAGTGCAGGGTGTCTGATGCCGTGGCATCGGAGGTTGCAGCGGGCAACGTTTGCCCTTTGCGCCCGCTCATCAGCCGGGGCAGGTGGATACCCGTCTGCTCATCAATGGTGTCCAGATCCGGGATCTCGCCGAGATCGAGGAGCTTGCTGGCCGAGCTGTTGTGGTAAACGACATGTCCGAGGGCGTTTACCAGTATGACGCCGTCGCTGATATTGGACACGACAGCATCGATGACCGAGGTGAGATTGGCGACGTCGCTCATGACGCGTGGCCTGTCACGTGGATACAGGGTCTGTTGACCTGAAGAGCAAGGGACCTGTCCTTCAATGTGTTCCACTGGGACAAGTCTGTCATTGGTGTCGTGTACCTGTGGGTGCGCCTTTGCACCTGATGGGTCTCTTGCTTCATGACCTGCTTAACCTCTGCGACATACAACCCGAAATCGTCTGCTGTCGTGTTGTTGCATCCTCCCGGGGCTGCAACACCGTTGCAACACATGACCCGAAATTCACCGTAAACCAGAGTTCCAGTAATAACAATAGGTTATCTCCCCTAGTGTCGCCAGTTGCCTGGTGTTGCATGTTGCATGCGCCCATTCTCTGCGTGAGCCATAAAAATCCAACCAAAACAAATAGATAGCTGTTTGGCACGTGCCTTGCAAAATATTCCGCCACAGTCGAAAAACGGTTTCCGCGAAGCGATGCAGCATGTCCTGATGGCGAGCATGACGACAATACAACAGCGAATCTGCAGTGCATGGCCGCCTGCAAGGGGAGGGTGGATGAAGACCAAGCAATTATTTTGGCGCGTCACTGGTGCCTTCATCACAGTGGCAGTCCTGATGTCCGGGGCCTCACAGGCTGCAACCAACTGGCAGCAGCAACAGGCCATGGGTGGGCCGCCCATCGTCACCGTCCAGGCCGGCACGGTCGGATCACAGGTAACCATCGGCGGCACGGTGGTGGCCTACAAGCAGGTCACGCTCACCGCACAGATCCCCGGGCGCGTTGAATTCATTGCTGGAAAGGAAGGCGACAGCTTCAAGAAAGACGAAGTGCTTGTCGCCATCGATGATGATGACCTGCTGGCCAAGCGCCAGGCAGCGGTGGCCAATCTGAATGCCGCGCAGGCGGCAATCGCCAATGCCCAGCTGCAGTACAACCGTGAGATCTATTCACCTCAGAGCAAGAGCATCACGCGCTCCGGCGGCATGGGCATGCCAATGATGTTCGACCAGATGTTCACCCAGCCGATGAGCGGGATTATGCCGGGAAATGTCGGCGGCGACCGCTGGGTGGACCGGCAGGCCGATCTGGGCTCATACGGTACCCAGTTGAGCCAGGCACAGAGCAATTATCAGGCGGCCCGCTCACAGATCGACGAGATCGACGCCAAGATCCGCGACGCCCGCTCCTTTGCCCCATTCGATGGGGTGATCGTCAAGAAATTCGTCGAGGAGGGCGATACCGTCCAGCCCGGCCAGCCGCTGCTGGAGATCGCGGACATGACCTACCTGCAGATCCAGGCAGATGTCCCTTCCCGTCTTGTACGCAATCTCAAGAAGGGCATGATCGTTCCGGCCAAGCTGGACGTGGGTGAACGCGATGTCAGCGCCCGGGTGGCGCAGATCTTCCCCACGGCCGATGCCCAGCGCCATACCGTCACCGTCAAGTTCGATCTTCCTGTGGGAACACCGGGTGGCCCGGGCATGTATGCCGAAGTGGTGCTGCCGGACTCCAATGTCGAGGCGGGCCGCGTACCGACCATCCCGGATACCGCCGTCATCTGGCGTGGCAGCCTGCCGGCCGTCTACGTGGTCGGCAAGGACGGCAAGCCCAGCCTGCGCCTGATACGCCTCGGTGGCTACGTCGATGGTCACTATGTCTCCGTGCTGTCCGGCCTGAGCGTGGGTGAGCGCATCTACGCCACACCGCCCGCCACCACCGGGCAGTCAAGCTGGACGGAGAAGAAGGCGCCCTGAGGGCTGCCGGACAACGATCACGCGACTGAATCAATAGACGATGAGCGAAGAAAACAACAACAAGGTCGACGATGTGCCGGATGACATCGATGAGCTGCGCCAGCGGCCGCTCGGATTGGCCGGGCGCATGGCCTGCACCTTCATCGACTCGCCGATAACCCCACTGTTGATGATGGCGGCACTGGCGATCGGTCTGCTCGGCCTGGTATTCACACCACGACAGGAAGATCCGCAGATCTCGGTGCCGATGGTGGACATCTTCGTCCAGTACCCCGGCACCTCGGCCGAGCAGGTCACCAGCCTGGTCACCGAGCCGCTCGAGCGCATCATGAGCGAGATCCCTGGCGTCAAGCATGTCTATTCCGCCAGCCGTCGCGGACAGGCCATCGTGACCGTGCGTTTCCGTGTGGGCGAGCAGCTCGGCCCCTCCATCGTCAAGGTTCACTACAAGCTGCAGTCCAACCTGGACAAGATCCCGCCCGGTGTGGCGATGCCGCTGGTCAAGCCCAAGGGCATCGACGATGTGCCGGTCGTGACCCTGACACTGTGGTCGGAGAACATCGACGATTCCTCCATGCGGACCCTCGGGCTGGATGTGCTGCAACGCCTGCAGGAGGTGCCGGAGACGGGCGAGGGCTTCGTGGTCGCCGGCCGTGCCGAACAGATACGCGTGGAGGTCGAGCCGGAGCGCCTGGCCGGGTACGGCCTCACACTCGGGCAGATCGCCCAGGCCGTGAAGGCGGCCAACTCGTCCATCCCCGCGGGTGACCTGGAATACGGCAACAGGGAGTTTTCCGTCTACAGTGGCGATTTTCTGCACAATGCACAGGATGTCGCCTCACTGGTGATCGGTACCTACCAGGGCATGCCGGTCTATCTGCGCGACGTCGCCAGCGTCCAGCACGGTCCTTCCGAGACTCGCCAGATGGCAACCTTCTACTCGGGTCCCGCTGCCGAGGGTGTCGAGGCACAGGCCCCGTACGGTTATCCCGCGGTCACTGTGGCACTGGCCAAGAAGGAGGGCTCCAATGGTGTCACCGTCTCCCAGGCGATCCTCAAGAAACTCGAGGTGCTCAAGGGCCACCTGATCCCGGACAACGTGCATGTGACGGTCACCCGTGACTACGGGCACACGGCCAACCAGAAGGTCAACGAGCTGCTGTCCGCCTTGTTCGAGGCTGCGGTCGCAGTGGCGATACTCTGCCTGATTGGCCTCGGCACCCGGGCGGCCTTCGTGGTCATCACGGTCATCCCGATCGTCATCCTCATCACCGTATGGTCCGCCTGGGTACTGGATTACACCGTTGACCGGGTATCGCTGTTCGCCCTGATCTTCGCCATCGGCATCCTCGTCGACGACGCAACGGTGGTGGTGGAGAATATTTTCCGGCGCTGGCTGCAGGCGGGCAAGACATCGGTGACCATCGCCATCGACGCAGTGCGCGAGGTCGGTAACCCGACTGTGCTGGCGACCCTGACCATCATCTCAGCACTGCTGCCGATGGGTTTCGTCAGCGGCCTGATGGGTCCCTATATGCGGCCGATCCCGGTGCTGGGTTCATCGGCGATGTTCTTCTCGCTGCTGTCGGCCTTCATCTTCACCCCCTGGTTCGCCATGCGGGTGCGTCCGGCCAACGTGAAATCCTTCGAGAAGGCCGAGAAGCGGGAGATCAAATCAAAACGCATCATTGGTCGTTACTACCGTCCCATCATCGAGCCGCTGATCGAGCGTCGCTCCCTCGGCCTGATGTTCCTGATCGGGGTCATCGCCCTCACCGCACTGGCCTGCCTTCTCTTCTACACCAAGACCGTGGCGGTGAAGATGCTGCCATTCGACAACAAGCCCGAATTCAATGTCGTCATCAACATGCCGGAGGGCACCGCGCTGCCGGTGACCGCCAACGTCGCACAGCAACTGGCCACGGAACTGCAGAAGATGCCCGAGGTGGTTGCGCTGCAGACCTATGTCGGCACTGCCTCGCCGTACAACTTCAACGGACTGGTCCGTCATTACTACCTGCGCCAGCAACCCTGGGAGGCCGACATCCAGGTCATGTTGCTGGACAAGCATGCGCGTGAGGCAAGCAGTCATGAACTGTCGGTGCAGGCCCGCCATGCACTTACGCCACTGGCGGAGAGCCTTGGTGCCCAAATCCAGGTCGTCGAGATGCCGCCTGGCCCCCCGGTACTGCAGACGGTGGTTGCGGAGGTCTATGGCCCGGATGCGGCAACGCGTCGCCAGGTGGCTCAGGACATGACAAATATCTTCCGCCAGGTCGAGGGCATCGTCGATGTCGACAACTACATGTCGGCACCACACAAGTACTGGCGCTTCGAGATCAACCGCGAGAAGGCCGCGCGCAAGGGCATCACGGTGGAATCGATCAACCAGAACCTGGCCATGGCGATGGGCGACTTCAAGATGGGTGATGTCAAACGTGCCGCACCGCTGGAGCCCACCTACATCGTGCTGCAATCACCGCTGGCGGTCCGCTCGCAGATTGCACGCCTGGCGAACCTGCCCCTGATGAGCAGCAGCGGCGAGACCATCCCGCTCAGTGAACTGGGCCGTTTTGTCGAGGAAAGGGCAGACGATTACATCTACCACAAGGATCTGCGGGCGATCGAGTACGTTACCGGCGAGATGGAGGGTCGTCTCGGCGCGCCCATCTACGGCATGTTCGACGTCGAGGATCGGCTCGAGTCCTATGTCACGCCCGATGGCCAGAAGATCACCGGCATGCCCATGGGGCTGATCGGTCCCCCGGAAGATGACCTGAAGTCCGGTTTCGAGTGGACCGGTGAATGGACGGTGACCTACGAAACCTTCCGCGACATGGGTCTCGCCTTCATCGCCGCCCTGTTGCTCATCTATGCACTGATCGTGCTCGAGTTCCGTAACTACGCACTGGCCGGGCTGATCATGGCGCCGATCCCGCTGACGCTGATCGGCATCATTCCCGGTCATTGGCTGATGGGCGCAGAGTTCACTGCAACCTCGATGATCGGCTTCATCGCGCTGGGCGGCATCATCGTGCGCAATTCGATCCTGCTGGTGGAATTCGTCAAGTTCGAGGTCGAGCAGGGCAAGGATATCCGCGAGTCCGCCATCAATGCAGCGCAGACCCGACTGCGGCCGATATTGATCACCTCGCTGACCCTGATGGCCGGTGCAGCCGCCATCATCACCGACCCGATCTTCCAGGGCATGGCCGTGGCGCTGCTGTTCGGCACCGGTGTCGCCACCCTGTTCACCGTACTGGTGATTCCCCTGGGCTGCATCAGTGCAGAGAAACATTTCGATGTCCGGACCTGTGAGGAATTCGCAGAGGAAACCGAGTTCGACGCGGAGGGTCTGGTGGCCACTCCGACTGAAGATGGCCCTCAGCCCGACGGTGCCAAATGATGTTGATTCAACGTGAATCAAGTGACCAACAGAGCGTGGTTGAACCACTAGCCACAACCAGGAGAAAGGCGATGACAAAAACTGTCAATGATCATAAAGGGTTCATGCGCACGGCGACGAGCAGGCGCGTGGTGATGATTAACTCACTGCTCGCAGGGCTGATCGGTTTCGGACAGGCTGTTGCCGATCCCTCGGCCACGACTCCGCCCGCCTGGCCGGCAGGCAACCAGTCCACCTCCGGCTTTGTACCTCCGCCTCCCGGTCCCTATGGCGGCGCCGCTGGTCAGGGTTTTGCCCCTGCACCCTCCGGCACCGGTATGACCCGCGAGGAGTTCATCGCCCAGCGTGATGCGCACCGCAAGCAAATGCAGGCGCAGAGGCAGCAGCGTCAGTCCCAGTTCCAGCAGCAGATGCCCAATATGCCTGCACCGGGCGCTGCTGCGCCCGCACCGATGAGTCGGGAGGAAATGGACAAGCGCTGGGAGCAGATGCGTGCCGAGCACGAGAAGCGCATGCAGGAGGCGATGTCGGCAGAGCCCATGACACCGGAAGAGATGCAGAAGCAGATGGAGGCCATGCGCGCCGAGCGTGAACAACAGATGACTGCCAGCATGCCGAAGGAGATGCAGGAGCGCATGGCGGCGGCACGCAAGCGCCAGCAGGAGCAGATGGAAACCATGCAGGCACGCGAGGCCGAGTTGCGCAAGCTGCTCGATCAGGTCCACGAAAAGCAGCGTGAGATGCACGAGGCAATGAGCGCGATGAACCAGCAAGAGCGCGAACAGGCCGCTGCCAACTTCCGCCCCACGGAGCCCGAAGCCGCGCCGGCTGCAAAGGACAAGGCGGCCGCACCGGCCCAGCAGCAGGCCCAGGCCACCTATCCGGCACCGTATCCGGCCATGCCGCCGATGCCACCCGTGCCCTACGGTGGTGGTTACGGTTACCCGGCAATGCCCTACGGCGGTGGTTACTACGGCCGTCCCCCGGTACCGGCCTATCCCTACGCGCAGCCTGCAGCTCCGGCCCAGGCAGCGAAGTAAGGCCCGGTCCTGCAGAGACATAAGGATAAAGACGTTGTGCTACGGCATGCCTACAAACTGCTTCAACGTACCTGGTCAGACAACCGGGGGAAGGCGGCTGTGAGCGTCATCGGCATCCTGATCCTGAGCGTCCATGGCTGTGGCAACGGTGACCGCGAAGCGGGTGAGCCGGGTGCGGAAAAACCGCAGGTCAACCAGGCCCCCAACGTCATCAATCAGCCGTATGTGCTCGTGCCGGTACCGCAGGACAGCTGGATGATGGGACGGCAGCCGCAGGCCCAGGCACAACGGCCGGCGCCGGTATGGCGGGACAGCCATCCCGAGGTGGCACCCCCGCCCGCAAGGCGTCTGGAGTCGGTCAACCCCTGGCAGCCCGGGGTGGAGCAGTCGCAGGGAACCATCGGCGGGACAGGTAACCCGTGGGCGAGTGGCGCAACGCGACGGCCGCAGCCGGCGGCGCCACAGTTCAGGCCGCTGGATGAAGACGGGCGCAAGCCCTATGAGCCGGCGAGACCCGCGCCGGTGGTGCCGGTCGCTCCCTATGACCGCATCCAGGGTTCGAGCCAGCATCCTGGCATGCAGCCTTATCCGTCCGCGCCGGGCTATGGCTATCCACCGGCCTACGGTTATCCGGGTTATGCGACCACGCCGTACGCCTATCCGGCTCCGGGCTGGTAAATCGATTTTAACCTCCGGTGGGTGATAACCCTCCATCCACCGGGCCAAGGCAAAGTATGGGGGTTGGTAACGTGGAATGTTCCACGTTATTTATGGAACTTAAGTTGAGGAAATGATCATGACTAACATGAAAAAATCTCTGCTCGCAGCAGCAATCATCGGTGCAGCCGCACTGCCCCTTTCTTCCGCCCAGGCATGGTGGGGTGGTCCTTGGGGTAACGATGGTTACAACAATGGCTGGGGCAACAACGGTTGGGGTGACGCCATGTCCGACATGTTCGGTGACGGCAGTGGTGACTTCAACATGGGCTTCAGCGGTCGCGGTTCCGGTCGTGGTTATGGCCGTGGCTATGGCGATGGCTACAACCGCTACTATGGTCGCGGCTACGGCTATGGCTATCCTGGCTATGGCTATGGCTACCCCGGTTACTACGGTGCCCCCTATGGCGCTCCCTATGGTGCTCCTTACGGCGCTCCTTATGGTGCCCCGTATGGTGCACCGGTGGCGCCTCAGGCTGCCCCGGCCGCACCGGCGAAGTGATCGGTCGCAAGTGCACGTTTCTGCAAGCAGTTATGCAGGAGCGTGCCTTGCCAACCGGCAAAAAGGGAAGGGTGGCCTCGTCTGAGGTCACCCAACCGGAAGCTTGAATGAATAAAATAGTCGCACTGATAACGGTGGTCGTCGCGCTCCAGTCTGCAGTGGCCCAAGGCCTCGCGCAGTCCTTCAGCGCCTTTGCCGTGCAACAGATTCCAGGACAGTCACCACGCCTGGCGAAGTTGTACGTGACGCCGCAATTCGTGCGCAAGGAATTCGAGAAGCAGGGGGAGGCGCTGATCGAGATCACTGATCTCAAGGGCGGCCATGCCTACCTGCTGTTCCCCAAGCTGAAGCGCTATATGTTGCGCGAGGCGCCGCCCGAGGTGGTGGAGGGGGACGACGCGTCACGGCTCAATCCCTGCAGGTTTCAGCCACAGGCGCAGTGTCGGCTGCTATCGACCGAGACCCTGTTCGGGCGGCCAGTGGAGAAATGGGAGATGACGGTCAGCAGTCAGGGGAAGAATTATATCTCCCTCTACTGGATAGATCAGTCGCGAGAAGTCCCGCTGCGTCAGCAGCTGGCGGATGGGACGACAACGGAGCTTCGGCCTGTCGGCGAAGAGGATCTCCACGGTCGACCCACCGAGAAGTGGCAGATGACCACGAACCTGCCTGATGGGACGAGCAAGATCTCCAACGAGTGGTATGACAAGGAACTGAAAATCGTCATCCGTGAGGAGCTGCCGGACGGGTATGTGCGTGAGTTGCGGGATATCCATGTAGGCCCACAGGATCCCGCACTGTTCACGATACCCCCCGACTATCAGCAGGTCGCGGCAAGCCAGCCAATGGAACCGGCGACTCGGTGAAAGCGGCGTACCAGGTGTGAGACTGAAGAGGACTGAAATGAAGGCGATCATGTACAAGCTGCTGAGCAAGGGTCTGACGTTGACGATCCTGCTTGCACTTTTTGGCCTTTATTACTACCGCGGGCTGCTGTTCCCGCAATGGTTCGAGGTGCAGGTCGCCAATCAACCTCCGGCACCAGAATCCACCGCGGCGCAGCCGGCCATACCCAACGCCTCCAGGCCAGATGCAGTGCC
>JANTHH010000100.1 GCA_024762485.1 Chromatiales bacterium | reverse complement strand
GGAGCGCCGCCATGTCCGTCCCCCTGGCTGCATTGGGAGTGATCATCATCTGGAGTACCACGCCGCTGGCGATTCAGTGGAGTGGCGAGGGCGCCGGCTTCCTGTTCGCCGTGACCGGCCGAATGGCGCTGGGTGCCATGTTGGCACTGGTGCTGTTGCGACTGCTGGGGCTGCGGCTGTGGTGGCACAGGCGGGCCCGCGCCACCTATGTGGCTGCAGGTCTGGGCATCTACACCGCCATGCTGAGCGTCTACTGGGCGGCCCAGTTCATTCCCAGTGGCTGGATCTCCGTGATCTTCGGCCTCAGTCCGCTGATGACGGGCTTTCTTGCCAGCCGTCTGCTCGACGAGGGGGGACTCGATGCCGCCAGGGCGGCCGGTGTCGGTCTTGCATTGGGTGGGCTGGGGGTGATTTTTTACCAGGGGGAGGCGCTTGGCGGCCAGGCGCTGCTCGGTGTCACCGGCGTGCTGGCATCGGTTCTGTTCCATTCGGTCAGCGCGGTCTGGGTAAAACGTCACGGTGCGCGGATCGGTGGACTGGTGGTGACCACAGGGGGACTGATGGTGGCCTCGCCCCTGTTCCTGCTGACCTGGTTCCTCAGCGGTGGTGGCTGGCCGACGCAGTTGCCGGAGCGGGCGATAGGCGCCATCGCCTATCTCGGCGTGTTCGGCTCGGTACTGGGTTTTGCCCTGTATTTTTACGTGTTGCGGCAGTTGTCGGTGGTACGTGTTTCCCTGCTGACCCTGGTGACGCCGGTAACCGCATTGCTGATCGGCCACTGGTTGAACGATGAACCGCTGCGCGCCTCGCTGTGGTGGGGCGTGGCACTGATCTCCCTGGGCCTGCTGTGCTTCGAATGGCGTGGTCTGACACGGGAGTTTGGCCGCCGTCTCGGGTTGGCTGAAGGCGAGGGCGCCCCGGATTGAATCCGTTGGTCGGGCATCGGGGGCCCGGCAGGATGCAAGCCGGCACAGCGTGCGGTAGGGTACGGCGACAACAATAAAGAGGGGGTGTCCATGGAAATCATCCGTTCCCTGGTCGGGGATCTGAATGCGTTGGTCTGGGGCGTGCCGATGTTGGTGCTGATCCTTGGTACCGGCCTGTTCCTGATGGTCGGCCTGAAATTGATGCCGCTGCGTCATATCGGTTACGGCTTCCGCATGTTGTGGGCAGGCCGCCGGTCGGACAAGGAAGGCGACATCACCCCCTTCAATGCGCTGATGACCTCGCTGTCCGCCACGGTCGGAACGGGCAATATCGCCGGCGTGGCTACGGCCATCGCACTGGGTGGCCCCGGTGCGGTGTTCTGGATGTGGTGCACCGCGCTGGTGGGCATGGCCACCAAGTACGCCGAGGCGGTACTGGCGGTGAAATACCGCGAGGTGGACGAGGAGGGCCGGCACGTCGGGGGGCCGATGTATTACATACGCAATGGGCTGGGTCGGCAGTGGGCCTGGCTGGGGGCGGCCTTCGCCATCTTCGGCGCCTTTGCCGGCTTCGGCATAGGCAACATGGTGCAGGCGAACTCGGTTGCCAAGGTGCTGCACAGCAATTTCGACGTGTCGGTGTTCTGGGTCGGCATCGTGATGGCGGTGTTGGTGGCGCTGGTGCTGTTTGGCGGTATCAAGCGTATCGCCCAGGTGGCGGGCGCACTGGTGCCGTTCATGGCGATTGCCTATGTTGGTGGCGGGCTGCTGGTGCTGGCGCTGAATGCCGGTGCCATCCCCGATGCCCTCGGGCTGATCTTCGGGGGCGCATTCACCGGCACGGCGGCCACCGGAGGCTTTGCCGGCGCGGCAGTGGCGGCGGCCATCCAGTTCGGTGTGGCGCGGGGTATCTTCTCCAACGAGGCAGGGCTGGGCAGCGCGCCCATCGCCCATGCCGCGGCCCAGACCGACGACCCGGTGCGTCAGGGCACGGTGGCCATGCTCGGCACCTTCATCGATACCCTGGTGATCTGCACCATCACCGCCCTGGTGATCCTGGTGTCCGGTCAGTGGACCACAGGGGAATCGGGGGCGGCGCTGTCGTCGGCGGCCTTCGGCCATGCCCTGCCCGGAGTGGGCAATTACATCGTCACCTTCGGGCTGGCGATCTTCGCCTTCACCACCATGCTGGGCTGGAGTGTGTACGGCGTGCGCTGCGTGGAATACCTGTTCGGCGTCCGGGCCATCTGGCCGTTCCGGCTGTTGTGGGTGGTCGCCATCCCGGTGGGTGCCACGCGGGAACTCGATTTCGTCTGGCTGCTGGCCGACACCCTGAACGCCTTGATGGCACTGCCCAACCTGATTGCCCTGATCCTGCTCGGCCCGGTGGTGTTCCGTCTCACCCGCGATAATTTCGCAGAGAACGGCAGGTCCTGAGGTTTGAGGGCCCACGGCGGGCGTCTCGATACCCCCTTGTGGGGTGCGCCGCTGCCACTGGGTGTGTGCGGGAGTCCTGTCCTCGGGCCGAATGACCGCTAGCGCTGGAAGAAGGCCCGGGCATTGTCCAGCCGGATCTTCTGCGCTGCCGCAGGCGGCAGTTGCGTGAGCCAGGAGCGGTGGTAGCGGAGGAAGCGTCCCACCTCCTGCCAGCCGGTGTCTGACTGGTCCCAGGCCTCCAGTTGCTCCACCGGCCAGACCGGATCCGATCCCACCATCACCCGGTCCTGGTGTTTCAGTATCAACTCACGCCATGGCGCCCTCAGTGTGCCCTGTTGGTCGGTGATGATCTCAGAACGGTGACGCCAGGGGTCGCGGGCGGCCAGTTCCATCCACAGATTGGGGCAGGCGCTCATCGCCTCGTCCACCTGCTTGCTCGACAATACAGAGCCGGCATGGGCCCAGAGGAAGCGCACCTTGGGGTGGGCGTGGCAGAGGTCGATGACGAAGGCCGGCTGGCTGAACTCGGTGTGGAACCAGAACGCCACATCGAACTCGGCCGCGAGTTCGAGCAGGCCCTTGACCACCGGAGTGTCCGGTCTGGCCATGAAGCCCGGGATCATGTGTACCTCGCCGATGGCGTGATAGCGGCCGCTGGCCAGGGCCTTGCGGGCACGGGTCAGCAGATCGGGCTCCCAGGACCAGCGTGCCTTCTCGCTTCCGCTGAGCTGGTAGATGCCGTAGGCGGCGAGGATGCGCTCCGGATCGGCATCAGCCAGGCTCAGCGCGAGTTCGGGTGGGGTGCCGGTGACTAGGGCCAGTTCGACCTGGTTTTCGTCCAGCACCGCGAGCGCCTGTTCGATGCTGGTGACCTCCTGCTGACTCCACTTGTAGTGCAAATGGATGTCGGCGATCGCTTCACCCTGGGCCGACCGGGAGACCAGGGCAAGACCGCACAGCAGGGATGCAAGCCAGATGGTTCGCATCGCTTCAGTCGGCCTTGGAGCCCCCCAGGCAAGGGGGTGATTCGGGTGCCACACCGCCCTTCTCGAACCACTCGTCCGGGGTCAGGGTGTGCAGGGCGAGGGCGTGGATCTGGCCGGCGAGTTCTTCCTGCAGCACCTTGTTCACCGCCTGGTGACGCTGCACCAGCCGCTTGCCGGCGAACCGGTCGGTGACCAGGGTGACCTTGAAATGGGACTGGGCATCCTCCGGCACGTTGTGGGTGTGGCTCTCGTCGATCACCTCCAGGTGCAGCGGGGCGAATGCATCCCGAAGTTTCTGCTCGATCTGTTGCTGCATGCGCATGTGTGGTCTCCGCTAGTCCTGATCGCCCCAGAACGCGGAATCACGGGCCAGGAACTGATCAAAGGGGATGTAGTGTGAGCCGTCGCAGGAAAAGTTCAAGCCCACGATCCCATTGAAGATGTTGATGGAGCCGGCACGCAGATAGATCGTGTCGTCGGCAAAACGCAGGTGCCGGAAGGTGTCGAGTATCGGACGCAACTGCTCTTTGGGAACCAGGGCGTCATGGGGATAGGGTCGGTGCGGAAAGGCCAGGCAGATGTCCGGGTCGACCAGGTCTTCGTACTCCAGCAGCTGATAGCGATAGGGATCGTCGATCAGCCACAGGGTGGCTCGGCTGCTGGAGAAGTGCAGTTTGAGGTGGAAAACGCCGTTGTCCAGCATCAGCTCCTCGAGTACGGGGAGCACGTCGTCGATCTTGTCGTCGAGCATGCTCTGCACCCGGTGCTGCTGGAATACCTGTCCCCGGATGGCCGGGTCACCCTTGATCTGTCGCCAGCGCCCGGGTTCGGTATAGAAGTCCTTGGTGATCGGCAGATCGCGCAGGTCGAAATCGGCACCGAGATAGCCGATGTGCCTGTTGTCACGGTATATCTTCTGGATCGCGGTCACCGATGGCCGCTCGCCGCGCAGGCTGATGTAGGCATCGGACAGGTTCATGTCCTTGGCCGGGTCCAGGTCCTTGAAATAGGGGCGCTGTGAACGGTCACGTCCGAAGTCATTGTGGATCAGGCCTTCATGGGCGGCGTTGTCGCTGATCTGTTTTCCCTCGGGCGTAAGTGCATAAAGGTACTTGCAGTAGGGTATCTCGTGCAGGCTGCTGAGCAGTGTCTGGTCCAGCTGTGCCTTGTTGTCCCACACCTGGGCGCAGCGGTGTGCGGCCCGGTGCATCGGGTCCACCAGCATGTTGTACAGGGTGGCCCGCTGCTTGAGGATGTGTTCGTGCAGCGAGCCGCGGGTGTCTGCCTTGATCTCGTCCATGTCCGGATCAACCCTTCGTGGGTGTGTAGGGTGGTGAAGGGAAAGGGGTGACGTTGCTGTCCACCGCATCCAGTTCCAGGATGCGATTCTGTCCCTGCCGTTCCACCTCGTCGATGCGGATCACGGCCTGCATGGGCACCATGAAACGGCTGACGCCGCTGAATTCGCCCTTGAGTCTTTCCTCTGCGGGATCGATCACCACCGAGGTGTGCTCGTCGAACAGCAGTCCGCTGATCTCGACAAAGCCGTAGAGGTCGCCCTGGCGCACGCCATCGGCGTGGATCTGATAGACCTGCCCTTGGTTGATGAAGGTGACGCGGAAGATGTGCATGGAAACTGTCGCCTGCAGGCAAAGCTGCATTCTACGCCCCCCGAACCCGCTATCCAACGGCCGGACAGCAGGCCGGCTGGGTTATGATGGCGACAGATCAGACAGCAGGGCAGGACTGTGAACAGCATCAAGCAGACCGAAGACTTTCACCGTGGCGATTCGTTGCCGCTCGAGCAGGTTCTGGACGGGCTGCCGTGGAACAGCGACGGCCTGCTGCCGGCGATCGCGCAGCAATATGATACCGGCGAGGTGCTGATGCTGGCGTGGATGAACCGTCAGGCGCTGGAGGAGACCCTGCGTACCGGCCGTGTCTGCTATTGGTCACGTTCCCGTCAGCAGCTGTGGCGCAAGGGCGAGTCCTCCGGTCAGGTGCAGATGCTGAAGGAGATGCGCCTGGACTGCGATGGCGACACCATCCTGCTCAAGGTCGACCAGACCGGGCCGGCCTGCCACACCGGACGTCGCGACTGTTTCTACAACCTGGTGCAGGGCGACCGGGTGGTGGTGGACAAGGACCCGCTCATCGATCCAGCCGAGCTGTACGGGAAGTGACATGAGCCTGCTGATCGAGCCCATCCCGGCCTTCGACGACAATTACATCTGGCTGTTGCACCGACCCGACAGCCAGGTCTGTGCGGTGGTGGATCCCGGCGACGAGGATCCGGTGATCGAACGGTTGCGCGCAAAGGGCCTGCAACTCGCCGCCATACTTATCACCCACAAGCACGGCGACCATACCGGCGGTATACGTGGGCTGAAACAGCGCTGGCCGGAGGCGGTGGTCTATGGCCCGGCACGCGAATCCATCCCCATGCTGGAGCGGCCACTGGGCGAGGGCGAGCGGGTTGCCATCGGCGGACTGGAGGCTGATTTCATCGTCATGGACGTGCCCGGCCATACCGAGGGCCATATCGCCTACCTGGGAGAGGGTGTGCTGTTCTGTGGTGACACCCTGTTCGGCGGTGGCTGCGGCCGCGTGTTCAGCGGTACCTATGAGCAGCTCAGTGACTCGCTTGCCCGCTTCGCCGAACTGCCTGGTGACACCCTGGCCTATTGTGCCCACGAGTACACCCTGGCGAACCTGGGTTTCGCAAAGTGGGTGGAGCCGGAGAATGCTGCGCTGCTGGCCCGCGAGCTGCAGGACCGGGCACGGCGCGAGCGGGGCGAGCCCACGGTGCCCTCCACCCTGGAACTGGAGCTGGCCACCAACCCCTTCCTGCGCCAGGAGCAGCCGACCGTCATCGCCGCGGCGGAGAAGTGGGCGGGACAGGCACTACCGGACCGCCACGCCGTGTTCCGTGCGCTGCGCACCTGGAAGGACAGGGAATACGATTGAGCAACGCCCGATCCGGCGGCCGGGTGCCTGACCGGGCGATCAGCGTTTCTTCGCTGCCGCTTTCTTCGCCGTCTTTTTCTTGGCGGTAGCCTTTTTCCTGATGGCCGACTTCTTCACCGCCTTCTTCTTCGGTGCGGCCTTTTTCCTTGTTGCAGCTTTCTTCGCCACCTTCTTCTTCGGTGCGACCTTTTTTCTGACAGCAGCCTTCTTTGTCACCTTTTTCCTCGATGCCGCCTTCCTGGTCGTGGTCTTCTTCTTTGTCGCTGCCTTCTTCACCACCGTCGGCTCGGTGATGTTCTCGGCCTCTGCGGCGACGTTACCACGCAACTGGGACAGTTTGTCACCGAGAGTCTTGAGCAGGTCCTCGCCGAGTTCCTCTACCTCGTCCACGAGGCCCTTGATGAGATTGGCCGCCTGGGAGTGAGTGATGGTATCGGCGGTCTTTTCCGCTGCGCTGGCCAGGGTTCCCTTGACGCTGGTCAGGCCATCCTTGACCTCGCCGATCACGACATCGCTCGCCTTCTCGACCTCGTCGACGATCCTGCCGGCCGTCGTTTTCACAGTGCTGGTGATCCGCGCCTTGGCGGAGGCGGCTTTTTTACTGGTGGCTTTCTTGGCCATGGGTTGCGTCCCTCGCTGTCGGTATCAGTGGATAACTGTAGATGCTGTGATGTGAAACGCGACCAATAAACAATCGCTTATTGATCTGGATGAAAAACACAGGCGGACCAATCCCTGCAGATCCGTATCGGCGGGCCAGCCAAGGGGGCCGGCGCGGGGCGAGTCCAGAGCTTGTTGGTGGCACTGTTGCGAAGTGCCGTTCCATCTCCTGTGCCCCGGTCTATGCTCGGGTCCGCTGTGCAGATGCCGGCAACAGGCTCGGTGGTCTGGCTGCTGCTGTTGTCATGGTCATGCGAACGGTCGTCATGTATGAAGGGCACGAAAAGACGACTGTCGTCTGGTGCAGATCAAGTATTCCCCGATGCCACCCTGTTCTTGCCTGACCGACAGCCGCCCTTTGTTTTCCGGGTTCTCATTAATTCAGGAGTAGAGGCCGCTATGGCAACCATCAGTATCGTTCGTGAACATCGCCTGCCCGTCGACGAGGTGCGTTCCCATGTGGAGGCCTTGGCAGAGAAATTCGCCCGGGAACTGGATGCAAGTTGCCAATGGGAGGGGGATGTCATGCGCTTCAAGCGCAGTGGGGCGTCGGGGTCCATCGGGGTTAAGGGGCAGGAGGTCGAGGTCGATGTGGACCTGGGCATGATGCTGCGACCGTTCAAGGCCAGGATCGAGCAGTCCATCAACGACTATCTCGACGAGACCTTCAGCTGAGTCTGCGAAGATGCCGCAGGCGCTGTCGAGTGCCGGTTGACCGGCATGGATCAGTTCGGTGCCGTACCTCATCTCCGCCGGCAGGCGCTGAAGTGGCGCCTGGTCACGGGCTGGAGGTGCTGCATGACGATGACGCCCGTGGTGACAGTTTCGAGGTCGCCGAGGCAGGTATCAGGTGGGTCGCCCCTCTGTTCGATTGATATCGTGAAATAAAGAGTTGCCGCTGGCAGACCGGACCCTGACTGTGGATCGAGGTGGGGGTTCCATGCGCGCTCGGGAAATGAAAATGCCGGTAAATGTGTCAGGAAATTTTACATATGAAGACAGTGCAAAAACCCTGCCCTACATAAGCCTATGAAAATAGTGGACAAATTTTGTCCGGCACGAAATATGCCTTTTATTTCATGCGTTTAACATTCCAATCGAAGTCGTTATTCGGGCTTGAACAGCATCCTGTGAGGAGGACGAGATGAACACAGCAAGATTACTCCCGGTGGCCGCCGCATTGGCCATTGCACTGGGCGGCATGGAGTCTGCGACGGCCTCAGTCGTGGCATACGAGGATCAGCCGACCAGCAATTCCACTTTGGAATCGCACCATGCGGCGGGTGGTCCCATCCTCGCCGATGATTTCAATCCTGAAGTGTCTGGTCAGGTGAGCGAGATCTATTGGTGGGGCACCGCTGCTGCAAGTAGTACCTGGGAGGTCAGTTTCCATACCGATGCGCCGGGCGCACCCAATGTCGACGACCCTGTTGAGGGCGCGCTCGTGCAGCACTTCGTCACCGCCACCGGTGTTGATCCTGATAATGATGGTATCTTCCTCTATACCGCCACATGGCCGCTGGACATGGCCGTGAGCGCCGGCACCGAGTACTGGTTCAGTGTCGCCAATTTTGCGAGTGGCTGGAACTGGGCGCTGGCGGATGGTGTTCCGGAGGTCGGTGAACAGACCTATGACGCGATGGTATCGACGGGCAACATCTGCTCCAACGGTGGTCCGCACTGCGGCCCCTGGGCGGCGGTCAGCACTTCTGCCACGGCCTTTGTTCCCGCCGACTTGGCCTTCGGCATCAAGGTCGTGCCCGAGCCCGCTACCCTGCTGCTGATGGGCTTTGGTCTGGCCGGCTTGGGCTGGAGGCGCCAGAAGTCCGCCTGAGGCGACTTCCGTAAAGCCGAAAAAAACCCCGCCTTGACCCAGGTCAGGCGGGTTTTTTGTTGCCCGGGTTCCGACCAGCGAGGTTCAGTCACTGCCGGGGCCGTGGGCGGCATAGTGCTGGCGCATGGCCGTCCACGTGACGAGGCGTTGCTGGATCCGCCCGTTGACGGTATCGGGCGGATAGTGGCCTGTGGCATCCGCGACCCCGGGCGTCATGCCGGTGAGCAGTGCCATTGCCTGGTCAACGTGGTCGACGGCGTGGATGGCGAACCGGCCATCGGCCACGGCCTGCCGCACGTCCTCGCGCAGCATCAGGTCCTTGGTGTTGGCTCGCGGGATGATGCCGGCCTGTCCCCCTTCGAGGCCGCGTGCCCGGCAGATATCGAAGAAGCCCTCGATCTTCTCGTTCACCGCGCCGATGGCCTGCACCTGGCCGTGCTGGTTGACCGAGCCGGTCACCGCGAGACGCTGGTCGATGGCAACGTCGCCGATGGCCGAGAGCAGGGCGCACAGTTCCGCCAGTGAGGCACTGTCGCCCTCGATCATCTCGTAGGTCTGTTCGAACACCAGGCTGGCCGACAGCGCCAGCGGCAGATTGCGGGCATAGCGATAACCGAGGTAGGCGGAGAGTATCAATACGCCCTTGCTGTGGATGGCGCCGCCGAGTTCGGTCTCGCGCTGCACGTCCACCACGTCGCCCTCGCCGAGACGGGCGGTGGCGCTGATGCGGGTGGGGCTGCCGAATATCTGGTCACCGATCTCCACCACCGCCAGCCCGTTGACTTGGCCGAGCTGCCAGCCCTTGGTGTCGATCATCTGGATGCCGCGCAGGATGGCATCGCGGATCTGCTCACCGACCCGGTCCGCGCGGTAGATGCGGGCATCGATGGCCTGCCTGACGTGCTGTTCCGTGACCCGGGCACTGCCCGCGCGGGTGGCGAGGAAGTCGCTCTCCGCCAGCAGGCCCACC
>JANTHH010000099.1 GCA_024762485.1 Chromatiales bacterium | reverse complement strand
ATGGATTGCCCTGAAGGGCTGCCCTTCGTCAATGCGGACATCGCGCTCATCGAGCGGGTGCTGGAGAACCTGCTCGGCAATGCCATACGCCACACCCCGGCGGGTGGCGAGATCCTCGCCAAGCTGCGTGTCGCCGACGACAAGGTGTACATCGAGATCCGGGACAGCGGGCCGGGCATCGACGAGGCGGATCGACCGCATATCTTCGAGCGTCTCTACCGCGGTGGCAACCGGGAGCGCAGCGATGAGCACGCGGGTCTGGGCCTGGCGATCGCACGACAGATCGTCGAGCTGCATCACGGCGACATCCGGGTCAGCAGCGAACCGGGCAAGGGGGCCGTGTTCTCCTTCCCGCTGCCTGTGCAGCTGCCGGAGCCTGCGGCGCGGGAACCTGTCGTCATGTCCTGATCCCCCGTTCAACCCGGCCCTGTGTACATGCAGGCTTGAATGATTTTCAATGTTGCCTCCAGCTACCACAAGAAAGGCAACAACCCGTCATGTTCCGAAAAGCGCAACTGAAACCCTCTACACAGATCATCAAGGGCCTGGGCCTGCCACTGAGTGTCGCGGTACTCGCCGGCTGTTCAATCAACGAGGAGTTGGTTGAGCCGCTGAAGAGCGGCAAGCAGGTCTACGAGGAGACCTGTTCGGCCTGCCATGGCAATGGTGCTGCAGGGGCCCCGAAATTCCGGCACAGGGAACACTGGGAGCCGTTGCTCGAAGAGGGACAAGTCGTACTCAGTGCCCACGGCTGGGTCGGAATGGGCGCCATGCCGCCCAAGGGGGGGAACCCCGGCCTCACGCTGGAGGAGTTCTCACGAGCCGTCGTCTACATGGCGCGAGGCACAGGGGCAGACTGGCAGGATCCGGACCCTGCCATGCTGCACGAAATTCGTGAAGAGGTGGCGGAGCGCAAGCGCGCGCTCTCCCATGGCGAGTAGGGTGTGAGTCAATAACGGGTGGAGGGATGATCAGCGCTCGCGCAGCACCCGCAGCGGGCTCTGGTTCAGCACCGGCCGGGTACCCCAGTAGCCCGCAGCACCGACCAGCAGGGCGCCGATGGCCGGCAGTACCAGCCACAGCCAGCCGTTGACGGCATAGTCCAGCTGCAGCACCCGGGTGTAGAGCGCCCAGTTGATGCACTCGGTGCCGATCACGGCCACCAGTCCCGCCAGCAGACCCAGCCCTGCGAACTCGCTCAGCAACCCGGCCCGCAGCTGTCGACTGCCGGCACCCAGGGAGCGCAGCAGCGCGCCCTCGTACAGGCGCTCGTCGAGACTGGCCTGGATGGCGGCGAACAGCACGGCCAGGCCTGCCAGCAGCACGAACAGCAGCACGTACTCCACCGCCAGGGTGACTTGACCCAGGATGCGCTCCACCTGCTGGATGATCAGGTCCAGTTCCAGCACGGTGACGGCCGGGAACTGCTCCACCAGCTCGCGCAGCAGGGGTTTGTCCGTTGCGGCCAGGTGGAAGCTGGTCATGTAGGTGGCCGGCAGGCCGTCCAGCACACCCGGCGGGAAGATCATGTAGAAATTGGGGCGGAAGGAGTCCCACTGCACCGAGCGGATGCTGGCCACCCGGGCGCGGATGCGGCGGTCGCCCACGCTGAAACTCAACTCGTCGTCGAGCGCGATGCCCAGCCGCTCGGCCAGCCGTGATTCCACCGAGACCAGCGGTTTTCCGGCGTCGCTGGCATTCCACCAGCGGCCGGCGAGGATCCGGTTGTCCGACTGCAGTGCATCACTCCAGGTGAGGTTGAGTTCGCGGTTGAGGGCGTTGTCGCTGCGCGCCTCCTTGCTGACCGCCGCGCGCACCTCGGTGCCGTTGATGGCGGTCAGGCGGCCCCGCACCAGCGGATAGAGGGCCGAGCGCCGCACCCGGTGCTGCTCGAGAAACGCCTCCAGCGCGGCAACCCGGTCGGGCAGGATGTTGATGGCGAAATGGTTGGGTGTGTCCGCCGGCAGTTGCTGCCGCCAGTTGTCCAGCAGATCAGTGCGCAGCAGGGTGAGACTCGCCATCGCCATCAGGGTGAGGCCGAAGGCCAGCACCTGACTCAGGTTGGCACGGCGCCGGCGCCACAGGTTGTTGAGGCCGAAACGCCATGCCACGCCGACCCGGCGGTTGAGACCCTGGCCCAGTGCCAGCAGCAGCAGGCCGAGCAGGGTGAGCACCGTCAGCACAGCGAGGGCACCGAGCAGCAGCGAGAAGGTCAGACGCCAGTCGCCGGTATAACGCCACATCAGGGCCAGGACCGCGGCCAGGGCGATGCCGTAGACCAGCCAGGCGCTGGCCGGCAGGGGCTCCAGTTCGCGGCGCAGCACGCGCAGCGGTGGCACCGTGCGCAGGCGCAGTATCGGTGGCAGGGCAAAGCCGCCGAGCACCAGCAGGCCGGTGGCGAAGCCGGCCAGCAGTGGCCAGGCCGTGGCCGGTGCGGTGGCCACCGGCAGCAGATCGGCGAGCAGCTGGCTGAGCCCCAGCTGTGCCAGCCAGCCCAGGGCGCCGCCGGCGGCACTGGCCAGCACGCCGAGGATCAGCAGCTGCGCCAGGTAGAGCTGCAGCAGCTCGTTCTGGGTGACCCCGAGGCAGCGCAGCATGGCGCTGCTGTCGAAATGGCGCTGGCTGTAGCGCCGCGCTGCCATGGCGATGGCGACGCCGGCCAGCACGATGGCAATCAGCACCGCCAAGCCGAGGAAACGTTCGGCCCGTTGCAGGGCGGTGCCCACCGAGCGCCGTCCTTCGTGCACCCCCAGCAGTTCCTGGCTGGGGCCGAGGCGGGGTTCCAGACCGGCCCGATAGGCCGCGACGGCCGTCGCCTCGCCGGCGAACAGGTACTGGTAGGAGATACGGCTGCCGGGCTGCACCACGCCGGTGGCGGGGACATCCGCCAGGTTCATCATCAGCCGTGGCTGCATGCCGAAGAAGTCGCCGGCCTGACCGGGCTCGAAGGTGACCAGGCGCGTCACCGTCAGCGGCAGTTCACCGACCTCGACGGTGTCGCCCGGCTGCAGCCCGAGGCGGGCGAGCAGCCGCGGTGCGACCCAGGCCTCGCCACGGGCGGGGCCGTGGGTGACGGGACGGTCGGCGGCATAGGCCGCGTCCCCGATGCGCAACGCGCCGCGCAGGGGATAGCGGTCATCCACCGCCTTGATGCTCGCCAGCTGCAGCTGATCACCATGGATCAGCATGCTGACGAACTCCAGGGTCTCGGCAACCTGCAGGTCGTGCCGGCGGGCCTGATCCAGCCAGTCCGGCGGAACAGGGCGTGATGAGAGCAGCAGCAGGTCGGCGCCGAGGAACTCGGCGGACTGGCCCACCATGCCGCGCGCCAGCCGCTCGGTGAAGAAGCCGATGGTGGTGCTGGCGGCGACCGCGATCAGCAGGGCGGCGATCAGCACCCGCAGTTCGCCGGCGCGCCAGTCGCGGGCGAGCAGGCGCAGCGCCAGGCCCAGCCGATGCCGCCTAGTCATTGGCCGGGTCCCGGCGGATGCGGCCGGCCTCGAGTTCGATCAGACGCTGGCAGCGGCCGGCCAGGTGCTCGTCGTGGGTGACCAGCACCAGGGTGGTGTCCTGCTCCGCGTTGAGCTCGAACAGCAGGTCGATGACCTGCGCCCCGGTGGCGCTGTCCAGGTTGCCGGTGGGTTCGTCGGCGAAGAGGATGCCAGGGCGGGTGGCGAAGGCCCGGGCGATGGCGACGCGCTGCTGCTCGCCGCCCGACAGCTGTTTCGGGTAGTGACTCGCCCGCTCCGCCAGTCCGACGCGTTCGAGCAGGACCAGTGCCTGGGTACGAGCCGCGTCCTGCCCCGCCAGCTCCAGGGGCAGCATGACGTTCTCCAGCGCGCTCATGCCGGGCATCAGCTGGAAGGACTGGAACACGAAGCCCACCAGGCGTGCGCGCAGCCTGGCGCGGCCGTCCTCGTCCAGCGTGTTCAGGCATTCGCCGGCCAGCCAAACCTCGCCTGTGGTCGGCAGATCGAGACCGGCCAGCAGGCCCAGCAGGGTTGACTTGCCCGAACCCGAGGCGCCGACGATGGCCACGCTCTCACCCCGCTTGATCCTCAGGTCGACGCCGGTCAGGATGTCCAGGGAACCGGCGGCGGTTGTTACCCGCATGCCGAGGTCTTGCGTGCTGATAACGGGAATTTCTGTGCTGGTCATGAAAAGTCGCTTGCTGTTGCTGTGCTGGTTCCTTGTTTTACCGCTTTCTGCCGCGTCTGACACCATTCTGGTTGTGGGCGATAGCCTGAGTTCGGCCTACGGCATGGCGGTGGAGCAGGGCTGGGTGCAACTGATGCGCGGACAGATCGCCGGGGCGGGCAGGGATGACACCGTCATCAACAGCAGCATCAGTGGCGACATCACGGCCAACGCGCTGGCCCGTCTGCCGGATCTGCTGCAGCGGCATCGGCCGGACGTGGTGATACTCGAGCTGGGGGGTAACGATGGCCTGCGTGGCCTGCCCCTCGATGCAATGAAGCGGAATCTCGCGACCATGATCGACCGTTGCCGTGCGGCGGGGGCGAAGGTGTTGCTGATCGGGGTCCAGTTGCCACCCAATTATGGGCCACGCTACGCGAGGCTGTTCGAGGGTGTATACCGGGAGCTGGCGGCGGAGAAGGGCGTGGCCCTGCTGCCGTCGCTGGTGGCGGGTGTCGGCGGGACGGATTCACTGATGCAGGCGGACGGCATTCACCCGAATGCCAATGCCCAGGCACTGATTGCCGCCAATGTCTGGCTAAAGCTCAGGCCCCTGCTGGAACAGGGGCAGACCGGTGATTCAGTGGCTGTGCCGGTGGCTGGGGTAGCGGTGCTGCAGGTGCACGAAGTAGGCGCCGGCGCCAAGTCCGACCAAGACGAAGATGCCGGCACAGAGCAGCAACAACAGGGTCCCGGCCACCCCTGCGGCTGACAGGCTCATCCATGCGGTAAAGGCCACAGCCAGCGCGAAGAAAGGCGCGAGTATGAAGGGCAGTCGATGGGCAAGGCGTGAAGTCATCATCATCTCCTTTACGCCTCTGACGGGCGCATATCTTGGATGAACTACACGGTACTCCCCTACATCTAGTGGGTTTCTGATCTGGATCAGTATTTGAGGGTTTTCCCGGGGAGACAGGCGCGCAACGCCATTCAATATCACTCGCCGGCATGGATTCTGCGACAATGTCCGGTTCCACGAGACACCACACGGCACCCTCCACCATGGAAACCATGATGCAAGCCCCCCAGGGAACATTCGAACTCAAGCGCCTGCCGCAGCGGCGGCGTGAGCTGCTGCGTGCCTGGGACGGTGCCGATCTCTACCTGCTCAAGGCCGTGGCCGAGACCGTGGAGACCGGTCCGCAGACCCGGCTGCTGATCGTCAACGACGCCTTCGGCGCCCTGGCGGTGCCGCTAGCCGACCTGCGCCCGCAGGCGTGGTCGGACTCGTATCTCTCCCAGCAGGCGACGTTGAAGAACCTGGCCGCCAATAACATTCCGGCGGAGTGGGTGTCGCTGGTGCCCAGCACCGAGACCCCCGAGGGGCCGTTCGACCTGGTGCTGATCAAGGTGCCGAAGACCCTGGCACTGCTGGAAGACGAACTGATCCGCCTGCGTCCGCAACTGGCCCCGGGCGCCCGCGTGATCGCCGCCGGCATGGCCAAGCACCTGCCGGCGACGGCACGGGAGATGCTGGGTCGCCTGATCGGACCCACCACCAGTTCGCTGACCTGGAAGAAGGCACGCCTGCTGGTCGCCGAGCCCGATCCGACGCTGCCACTGCCGGCCAATCCCTATCCGCAGACCTACCCGCTGGAAGGCACGGACTGGGTGCTGACCAGCCATGCCAATGTGTTTTCCCGCGATCATCTGGATATCGGTACCCGTCTGCTGCTGAAGCATCTGCCGCGGCGTGAACAGGCCAGGGATATCATCGACCTGGGCTGTGGCAATGGGGTGATCGGCCTGGTGGCCGCCGAGCTCAACCCGCAGGCAAAGCTGTATTTCGTCGACGAGTCGTTTCAGGCCGTGGCCTCGGCGCAGGCCAATTTCCAGCGCATCTTCGGCGAGGGCCGCAGTGCCGAGTTCCGCGTCGGTGACCGCCTGGAAGGCTTTGCCGCCGGCACTGCCGACCTGGTGCTGTGCAACCCCCCGTTTCATCAGCAGGCGAGCATCGGGGGCCACATCGCCAGCAGCATGTTCGCCCAGTCACGCGAGGTGCTGCGCAGCGGGGGCGAACTGTGGGTGGTGGGCAATCGTCACCTCGACTATCACAAGTCCCTGAAACGGCTGTTCGGCAATGTCCGCGTGGTGGCGAGCAACGCCAAATTCGTGCTCCTGCAGGCCCTACGCTGATCCTGCTGCCAAAGTGTCACGAAGCGGGTTCCCGCTGGATTAAAGCTCCCCGTGCCGGGGCCGATTCCGGGTGCAACATCCACTGAATCGATAACACTATGGCCAGTCATCCACCGGGACAGCTCAGCGACAAGGCCTTGAGCGAGGTGATCGGCACCCTCGAACAGGCGGAGCAGCACCACAGGAACTGGCTGCACGATCTGCACGCCAGCATGATCTGTGGTCGTCCCTTCGATGATGCCGTGTTCCCTGCAGACGCCCACTGCCGGTGCAGGTTCGGGCGCTGGTACTACCACAACGAGCACCAGGTGCTGCGCGACGACCCGGAATACCAGGCGCTCGATACCCAGCACAAGGCGATGCACGACTGCGCACGCAAGCTGGCAGGCGTCATTGCAGACGGCCAGATCATTGCGGAGGCGGACTACCGTGGCTTCGTCGATTGCCAGCAGCGGTTCAGCCAGACGCTGCTGACGCTGCGTGACCAGCTGAAGGAGTGCCTGCATTCATTCGATGCCCTGACCGGGGTGATGACCCGCTCGCCCTTCATGAAACACCTGACCATGGAGCAGGCACGCAGCACCCGCAACGGCGAAGCGTCCACCGTGGCGCTGATCGACATAGATCATTTCAAGCAGGTGAACGACACCCATGGCCACCTGGTGGGTGATCGGGTGCTGCAGTCGTTTGCCCAGTATCTGCTGCGTTCCCTGCGGGCCTACGACTCGGTCTGTCGTTATGGTGGTGAGGAGTTTGTCGTCTGCCTGCCCCAGACCACACTGGCGAGCAGCGTCACGGTGATGGAGCGGATGCGCCGCGAACTGGCCGACCTGACCATCCAGCCCGACGGTGGGCCGGCGCTGCGGATCACCGTGTCGGTGGGTCTGGCCGAGCTGCGACCCGAGCTGCCCCCCGACGGCACCCTCGAGCTGGCGGACGGGGCCCTCTATCGGGCCAAGGCGCATGGCCGCAATCGGGTCATGGTCCACGTCAACACTGCCGACGAGAGATAAGGGCCGGGGCCCCGGCTCGGGTACTCGGTTACCATAGGCCCCATGGATTTCATCTGGATACTGTTTGCCTTCGTCTGCGGCCTGGGCATGAAACTGCTCGGCCTGCCACCGCTGATCGGTTACCTGCTGGCCGGCTTCGCACTCAATTTCCTCGGGGTGGTGCCCGATAGCGGGCTGCAGTTGCTCGCCGATCTGGGCATCACGCTGATGCTGTTCACCATCGGCCTCAAGCTGAACGTCCAGGACCTGCTCAAGGCGGAGGTCTGGGCCGGCAGCCTCACCCACATGGCCTTGTGGACCGGGTTGCTGGGTATTGGCATTTTCGCCCTCAGCGGACTCGCCTTGCCTTATTTCACCGGGCTCGATCCCGCTTCGGCGGCCCTGCTGGCCTTCGCGCTCAGCTTCAGCAGCACGGTGTGCATCGTCAAGCTGCTGGAGGAGAGCGGCGAGTTGAGAACCCGCCACGGCAAGCTCTCCATCGGGGTGCTGGTGATGCAGGATGTCGCCGCCGTGGTGTTCCTGGTGCTGGCCACCGGCAAGATCCCCTCGTTGTGGGCGCTGGGATTGTTCGGCCTGGTCTTCATCCGGCCCCTGCTGGGTCGTCTGCTGGCACAGGCGGGCCATGGTGAATTATTGCCGCTGACCGGTTTTTTCTTCGCCCTCGGTGGCTACCATTTGTTCGAGCTGGTGGGGGTGAAAGGTGATCTCGGCGCATTGGTCTGCGGGGTGCTGCTCAGCCAGCACCCCAAGGCAAGCGAGCTTTCCAAGGCCCTGCTCAGCTTCAAGGACCTGTTCCTCATCGGCTTCTTCCTCATCATCGGTTTCACCGCCTTGCCCGACTGGTCCATGCTCGGCATGGCCGTGTTGTTGAGCCTGCTGTTGCCACTGAAATTCCTGCTGTTCTTCTTTTTGCTCACCGGCCTGCGTCTGCGCGGTCGTACCGCCTTTCTGGCCGCGCTGGCACTGGCCAACTTCAGCGAGTTCGGGCTCATTGTCGCCGACCTCAGCGTGGATTCGGGTTGGCTGTCCAAGGAATGGCTGGTGATCATTGCCCTCGCGGTCTCGCTGTCTTTCCTCTTCACCAGTCTGGCTTACCGTCACGCCCATAAGGTGTATGGCCATTGGATGTGGCTGATCCGGCGTTTCGAGCGCCCGCAGCGCCTGCCGGAGGATGCGGTGGTGCAGCCACACTCCGCGGAGGTGCTGGTGATCGGTCTCGGGCGGGTCGGTCTCAGCGCCTTCCAGCTGCTGCACGACCAGCAGGGCGACCGGGTGTGGGGGATGGACGCGGACCGGGAGCGCATCGAGCGGCTGCAGGCGGAGGGGCGGCATGTCTTTGTCGGGGATGGTGAGGATGCCGACCTGTGGGCGTATCTCGACACCTCGGCCATCCGCCTGGTGATGCTGGCCCTGCCGAGCATCGAGGATGTTCGTCACGTGGCGGAGCAGCTCGCAGATGCCCAGTACCAGGGCAAGCTGGCGGCCATCGCCCGCTACGACGACGAGCGGCGCGAACTGGAGGCCGCGGGCATCGACGAGGTCTACGATTTCTTCACCGAGGCGGGAACCGGCTTCGCCGAGGAGGGCCTGCGGATGCTCGAACAGGGCGCGTGATGTATCGCGGCCACTGTGACCCGAGCAATCGCTGTTACACTCGCCCGATGCCTGTTTCCGTACGCCTTCTACCCTTGTTGCTGTTTCCCGTGATCGCACTGGCCGAAGCGCCGCAGTACTGGCCGCAGGGCTGGTATCCCATGCCTTACTACCCGATGCCGCCACCCCCGGCGCACCCGGCTGTACCGGCCGGGCCGCCCCCGTCCAGCCCGGCCGTAGATGCCACGGCAGCCTCTTCAGCGGCGTCGCCGGAGACCCCGGAACCCGACAGCGCAGGACAGTTGCCTGACGTGGCAGGCGACGGCCGATCGGCCACTGCGCCGGACAATACCGCGCCCGCGGCGGAAGACAGTGGGGTATCCGGCGCGGCATCGGTGACGGCAGCCGGGTCAGCGACACCGGCGGACTCGCCCGAACCGGTGATGCCGGCACGGCCTGCCGTCGCGCCGGCCACTGAAGTACAGGACGAAGCGGCGGCTGAAACCTTGGCCAGGGAAGCAACCGACCCCGGCGCCGGCGCGGCCGGTGGCTCGACCGAGGGAGCGGCCAGCCCCAAGGTGGAGACGGTCGACGTGACCGCGCTGCATGCCGAGGCACTGCAGTCGATGCGTGCCGGCGACTATGCGGAGGCCTTCTGCATCTGGCGGCCACTGGCCGAGGCGGGGGATCCGCGGGCCTTGTTCAGCCTCGGCTGGATGTATCACAACGGCTATGGCCTGGCGATCGACGACAAGAAAACCGTCTCACTGTGGCAGCGGGCAGCGGATGCGGATTTTGCCGATGCCGCCTTCGCGCTCGGCATGCTGTATGGCTTCGGGGACGGTGGTGTCCCCCGCGATCTGCCGCGGGCGGTCGGTTACCTGGTGCAGGCGGTCCGCCTGGGTCACGACGACGCCCGGCAGATGCTGCGAAACCTGATGGTGGAGAATCCCCGTGAACTGGCGGCCATCACCACGGACTGGGATATGGCGCTGTGGCGTATGCTGGCCAGCACGGC
>JANTHH010000098.1 GCA_024762485.1 Chromatiales bacterium | reverse complement strand
GCGTATTTCATCGTTGCCACCGGCTCGCGCCCCTACCGCCCGGCGGAGCTGGATTTCGAACACCCGCGTATTCTCGACAGCGACACCCTGCTCGAACTGGAGGAAACACCCTGGCGGGTGACCATCTACGGTGCCGGGGTGATTGGCTGTGAATACGCCTCGATCTTCGCCAATCTCGATCTCAAGGTGAACCTGGTCAACACCCGCGAGCGGCTGCTCTCCTACCTGGACGACGAGATCACGGATGCCCTGAGCTATCACCTGCGCGAGCAGGGTGTGCTGATTCAGAACAACGAGACCTATGAGTCCATCGAGGTGGACGATGACGGGGTGAAGTTGCGTTTCCAGTCGGGCAAGGTGGTCAAGTCCGACGTGCTGCTGTGGGCCAATGGCCGCAGCGGAAATACCGAAGCCCTGGGCCTGGATGCGATCGGTGTCACGACCAACCGGCGCGGACAGGTTGAGGTCAACGATCGCTACCAGACTGCCATGCCCCATATCTACGCCGCCGGTGATGTGGTCGGGGCGCCATCGCTGGCCAGTGCCAGCTACGACCAGGGCCGTTTCATCGGCACGCTGATCGCCGAGGGCAAGTGCGACTGGCGGCTGGTGGACGAGATCCCCACCGGCATCTACACCTCGCCCGAGATCAGCTGTCTCGGGCGCAACGAGCGTGAGCTCACCGAGCAGAATATCCCTTACGAGGTGGGACGTGCCGAATTCAAGAACCTGGCCCGGGCACAGATCTCGGGCCGCAAGGTGGGGATGCTGAAGATCCTCTTCCACCGCGAGACCCTGGAGATCCTCGGCATTCACTGTTTCGGTGAACAGGCCTCGGAGATCATCCACATCGGCCAGGCGATCATGGCGCAGCAGGGTGCGGCCAACAGCCTGCGCTATTTCGCCGAGACCACTTTCAACTACCCGACCATGGCCGAGGCCTACCGGGTGGCGGCACTCTACGGTCTCAACCGCATCGCCTGAGGCGTGCCCGGTTCAGGTGTCCTCGTCGCGGGCCATCGGGTCATCCTCGGCATGGAAGTAGACGCCGAAGCTCATGCGCTGGTCGGCATCCGGGGCGGCCTGATCCCGCTGCTTCATGGCCAGCGCCTGCTGGTTGACCGCCTGCAGGGCCGCCATGCCCTTTTCCCGGGCCAGCTGGTGCAGCTCCTCCACTGATGCCTTTGTCAGGCCGGAATGGTAGACGTTCCGCTCCAGCCGTGGTGGCAATCCCTCGTCCGACAGGTTTTGGGCGCAGGCGGCGATGTGGTCGCGCAGGTTGCGGCCGAGAAAATAGACCTTTTCGTCGAACCCCTCGCTGGGCACGAAGGCCTCACGCTGCAGCACCACCCGGTCCTGCTCGTCGAGGCTGACGATGCCCAGCCGCAGCCATTCGTCGAGGATGACCCGGGGACGGATGTCCTTGTTGACACGGCTCACCAGCGCCTCGAAGGAGCGCTCCCCGCCCTCGCTGGCCAGGCGCGGCAATGGCAGTGGGTGCCCCTGTTCGTCCAGGTATTCCGGCAACCCCGTCCAGCGTGAGACCAGTAGGCTGCCGAGGGGCATCTGGCGGTTTTCCACCCCGGTTTCCGGTTGGCTGCCGCGCAACCGCTTCACCTCCTTGCGGTGCACCCCGGTGAGCAGGCTGATACGGCTGTCTGTCTGCACCTTGTCCTGGATCTGGAAATCATCCTCGGCGGTAGCGACATAGACCTCCTTCAGCACGTTGCATAGGTAGGGGTAGGTCACACCACGGGCGATCAGCAGCCGTACCAGGGGCGAGAACAGGCGTCGCAGTGCGCTGACCAGTGCGGGAGAGGGGCCTTCAGGATGCATGGTGGAGCAGGTGTGATGGCAAGTGGATGTCCTCGGGACGCTGCCGGTTATGGATGTGGGAAAAAATATCATTCGGCGATGAGCAACACCACCGGGGAAGCAGACGTGCCGGTGACCAAGGTGAGCCACCCCTCGCTGCGGGCATGGGCTTACAATGAGGCCCAGAGGAGCGAAATCGATGAGCAGCAAGACCCTGCGATATCTCATACTGCTGGTGGTGATCGGCCTGCTTGCCGCCTGGGGATGGTGGGCGACCCGGCCGGCGCCCGTTGCGGTGGCAGTGGCCGAAGTGTCGCGCGGCAAGGTGGAGAAGACGGTCGCCAACACCCGCGCCGGGACGGTCGAGGCCTGTCGCCGCGCCCGCCTGTCGCCGAGCCTGGGCGGACAGGTGCTGCGCCTGCCGGTGCGCGAGGGTGACCGGGTGAAAAAGGGCGATCTGCTGCTCGAACTCTGGAACAAGGACGTATCTGCGCAGGTGGTGCTCGCCACGCGCGAGGCCGGGGCCGCCCAGTCCACCGCCCGTGCCGCCTGCCTCAAGGCCGCGCAGGCACAACGCGAGGCGCGCCGCCTGCGCAGCCTGATCAAGCAGAAGCTGGTCTCGGAGGAGGACGCCGAGCGCGCCGAGACCGAGGCCGAGGCCTCCGCTGCGGACTGTGATGCCTCCGAGGCCTCTGCCGCCGTCAGTCTGGCCCGGGTCGATGTCGCCCGGGCGACACTGGAGAAGACCCGCCTCTACGCCCCCTTCAGTGGCGTGGTGGCGGAAGTCAATGGCGAACTCAATGAATACGTCACGCCCTCGCCACCGGGCATCGCCACCCTGCCGGTGGTGGACCTGATCGAGAACGACTGTTTCTACGTCGCCGCGCCCATCGACGAGGTGGACGTGGCCGGGGTCACGGTGGGCCTGCCGGCCAGGATCACCCTTGATGCCTTCGCCGACGAGCACTTCGAGGGCAGGGTGCGACGGGTGGCGGACTATGTCCTTGACCTGGAAAAACAGGCCCGCACGGTGGAGGTCGAGGTGGCCTATGACGACCCCGCGATCTATCAACGCCTGCTGGCGGGCTACAGCGCCGACATCGAGGTGATACTTGACGTGCGCAGCGACACGCTGCGCATCCCCACCGAGGCGATACTCGAAGGGGACAAGGTGTTCGTGTTGCGGCCCGACGAGGGCGTGGTCGAGCGACGCACCGTGCGCACCGGCACCGCCAACTGGGACATGACCGAGATCGTCACGGGTCTGGACGAGGGCGAATTGGTGGTCACCACGCCGGACAAGGAGGGGCTGGCCGACGGTGCCCGTGCCCGCGTGGTGGAAGCAGACGAATGATCGAGCTGCGCGATGTCTCGCGTGAATTCCAGGTCGGGGACGAGTGCGTGCACGCACTGCGCCACGTGGATCTGACTATCCACGCGGGCGAGTACGTGGCCATCATGGGGCCGTCGGGGTCGGGCAAGTCCACCCTGTTGAACATCCTCGGTCTGCTCGACCGGCCCAATGCCGGCAGCTACCGGCTTGCCGGCGTCGAGACCACCACCCTCGACGAGGAGCAGCGCGCACAGTTGCGCCAGCAGCAGATCGGTTTCGTCTTCCAGGCATTTCATCTGGTGCCGCGGCTGACCGCTGCCGAGAACATCGAACTGCCGATGATGCTGGCCGCCGTCGAGCCGGACGAGCGACGCCATCGGGTGGACGAGGTGCTGCAGGCCATGGGCCTGAGCGACCGGGCCCACCATCGTCCCGACCAGCTGTCGGGTGGTCAGCGCCAGCGGGTGGCCATCGGCCGGGCCATCGTCATGCGTCCCGGGCTGCTGCTGGCCGATGAGCCCACCGGCAATCTCGACCAGCATTCCGGACAGGAGGTCATCGAGGTTCTGGAAAAGCTCAACAACCAGGGCATCACCCTGTTGATGGTGACGCACGATCCCGGGCTGGGCCGGCGAGCGCGCCGCACCATCCACATGCTCGACGGCGCCGTCGAGCAGGGCCGATGAGGGCCGCCGACAGCCTGGGTTTTGCCCTCGGCTCGCTGCGTGGCGGGCGGGTCCGCACCTGGCTGATGCTGCTGGCGATGAGCATCGGCGTGGCCTCGGTGGTGGTGCTGACCTCGCTGGGCGAGGGCGCGCGACGCTACGTGGTGAACGAATTTGCCGCCCTCGGCACCAATCTGCTGATCATGCTGCCCGGCCGTTCGGAGACCAAGGGCGGGCCGCCGCCGCTGCTGGGCGAGACACCCCGTGACCTCACCCTCCAGGATGCACTCACACTCTTGCGCAGCCCCCACATACGGCGCATCGCCCCGCTGACGGTGGGCAATGCCCCGGTCTCCCACGGCTCGCTGAGCCGCGAGGTGACCATCCTCGGCTCCACCGCGGACCTCTTTCCGATCCGTCATTTCGAGGTGGCACAGGGGCGCCCGCTGCCACCGATGGACCCGGAGCGGGGTGCGCCGGTGGCAGTGCTCGGTGCCACTGTCCGCCACGAACTGTTCGGCAACAAGCGAGCCCTCGGCGCCTGGATCCGCATCGCGGACCGGCGCTTCCGGGTGATCGGCGTGCTCACGGACGAGGGCGAGTCGCTGGGTCAGGACCTGGGCGAGATGGTGATCATCCCGGTAGCCACCGCCCAGTCGCTGTTCAATGCGCCCTCGCTGTTCCGGGTGCTGATCGAGGCCACCAGTCTCGAGGCGATGGGCCTGGCCGAGAGGGATGCCCGGCAGTTGATCCGGTTGCGTCACGATGGCGAGGACGATGTCACCCTCATCACCCAGGATGCGATCCTCGCCACTTTCAACAAGATCCTGCGTGCGCTGACCTATACCGTCGGCGGCATCGGTGCCATCAGCCTGCTGGTGGCCGGGATCCTGATCATGAACGTGATGCTGATCGCCGTTTCCCAGCGTACTGCCGAGATCGGCCTGATGAAGGCGCTGGGTGCCCCGCGCGCGCAGGTGCTGCGGTTGTTCCTGGTGGAATCGACGCTGCTGGCACTGGCCGGCTCTCTCGCCGGCCTGCTGCTCTCCGTGCTCGGCATCCTGCTGTTGCGCTACCTGTTCCCGAGCTTTCCCGTGGTGCCGCCGCCCTGGGCGCCGCTGGCGGCGGTGGCCGTCGCCAGCGGCAGCGGCCTGCTGTTCGGCCTGTTGCCGGCGCGGCGGGCCGCGGCGCTGGATCCGGTGCTGGCGCTGAGTGGCCGCTGACATGCGTCTCGCAGACATCGCCCGCCTCACCACCGGCGCCGTGCTGGCGCAGCGTACCCGCAGCCTGCTCACCGGCCTGGGTATCGCCGTGGGTATCGCCGCAGTGGTGCTGCTGACTGCAATCGGTGAGGGTGTGCAGCGTTTCGTGCTGGCGGAATTCACCCAGTTCGGCACCAACCTGCTGGCTGTGACCCCGGGTAAATCCAAGACCTTCGGCATGTCGGGGGCGGTGATCAATACCGTCCGCCCCCTGAGCCTGGATGATGCCCAGGCGCTGGCCCGTCTGCCCCACGTGGAGGCCATGGTGCCGACGGTACAGGGCAACGCGGCGGTCGAAGGGGGCGGGCGCAGCCGCCGCACCATGGTGCTGGGTGTCAACGGCAACGTGCCTGAGGTGTGGCAGATGCGCCCGGCCATCGGCCGCTTCCTGCCAGCCGAGGCACCGCGCCGGGCGCGGGCCTACGCGGTGCTCGGCAGCAAGCTGCGGCAGGAACTGTTCGGCAGCCGCTCGCCGCTGGGACAGCGGGTACGCATCGGCGGCGAGAGCTACCGGGTGATCGGGGTGATGGAGCCAAAGGGGCAGATGCTCGGCTTCGATCTCGATGACACGGTGTTCATCCCGGTGGTCAAGGCGTTGGCCATGTTCGATCGGGAAGGGCTGATGGAGATCGATCTGCTCTATACCGCGGGGGCGGATGCCGACGCGGTCGCCAGACAGGTACGGCAGCGCATGCTGCAGCGTCATGGCGCGGAGGATTTCACCATAATCACCCAGGACCAGATGCTCGAGGTGCTTGGTTCCATCCTCGAGGTGTTGACCCTGTCTGTGGCTGCGCTGGGCGGTATCTCGCTGTTGGTGGGCGGGGTCGGCATCCTCACCATCATGACCATTGCCGTCAACGAGCGGCAGCGGGAGATCGGGCTGCTGCGCGCCCTCGGTGCCGCGCGCCGGCAGGTGCTGTGGCTGTTTCTCAGCGAGGCGGTGGTGCTGGCCGGGCTGGGCGGGGCTGCGGGCCTGTTGCTCGGTGCCGGCGGTGCCTGGCTGCTGGGTCAGCTGCTGCCTGCATTGCCCACCCACACCGCCTGGGACTATGCCCTGCTGGCCGAGGGGGTGGCGGTGGTGATCGGCCTGGTCGCCGGTGTCGCCCCGGCACTGCGCGCCGCCGGGCTCGATCCGGTGGAGGCACTGCGCAGCGAGTGACCCGCTCGGGTGCATTTCCCTGCTGCCCACCCCACTTGGCGTGGGTCGGCCATTGACGGATCAGCGTTCCCGAATTAGAATGCGCGTTGCAACGAAGTGGGGCTGTCGTGGATGGTCCAGGTCACTTCCTGAGGCCCCGGTGACGGGGTCTTTTGTTATCGAAAAAGACGTCTTCGCACGGAGCGGGGGTGTCTGGCACAGGAAATGGGCCGATGGCCCATTTTTTTATTTGGAGACCATGCAAAAGGCATCGCAGTCACTTGTCGAGCTTGTCCGTGGGGTTGTCGAGCCCATGGGTTACGAACTGGTGGGTGTCGAGCACCGTCCGCAGGGCGGGGGCAGCGAGCTGCTGCGGGTCTATATCGACAAGCCGGCGGGTATCGGGCTGGAGGACTGCACTGCGGTCAGCCACCAGTTGAGCGGTGTGCTGGATGTCGAGGACCCCATCGCCGGGGAGTATGCCCTGGAGGTGTCCTCGCCCGGACTGGACCGGCCGCTGTTCGATCTGGCGCATTTCGAGCACTTCGCCGGTTCGCAGGCGAAGGTGAAACTGAATCGCGCCCTTGACGGGCGGCGGAATTTTCGCGGCCAGCTGGTCGGCGTCGAAGGCGACGACGTACTGATGCTGGTCGATGGTGAAACATACAGGCTTCCGTTCGGGCAGATAGACAGTGCCCGCCTGGTGCCGGAATTTTGAGAGATAAGGTCAGAGCGATGAACAAAGAGATCCTGCTCGTTGTTGACGCGGTTTCCAATGAAAAGGGGGTCGACAAAGGCATCATCTTCGAGGCCATTGAGGCAGCCCTGGCCTCCGCCACGCGCAAGAAACACGGTGGTGACATCGAGGTGCGGGTGGCGATCGACCGCGAGACGGGTGACTACGAGACCTTCCGTCGCTGGGAGGTGATCGATGACAGCGATGGCGAGCCGCTGGAGTTCCCCAAGTCCCAGATCACCCTCTCTGCAGCGCGGGAGGAGAATCCGGATATCCAGCCCGGTGATTTCGTCGAGGAGCCGATCGAGTCCATTGCATTCGACCGCATCGCCGCGCAGACGGCAAAGCAGGTCATCGTGCAGAAGGTGCGCGAGGCGGAGCGCGCCAAGGTGGTGGAGGCCTACAAGGACCGTGTCGGCGAGCTGATCACCGCCGTGGTCAAGAGGGTCGACCGCAGCGGCATCGTCCTCGATCTTGGTGGCAACGCCGAGGCGCTGGTGCCGAAGAGCGAGATGATCCCGAAGGAAACCGTGCGCACCGGCGAGCGGGTGCGCGGCTATCTGTATGAGGTGCGGCCCGAGCCGCGGGGTCCGCAGTTGTTCGTCTCCCGCACCTGTCCCGAGCTGCTCATCGAGCTGTTCAAGCTGGAGGTGCCGGAAGTCGGCGAGGGCCTGATCGATATCCTCGGTGCGGCACGCGACCCGGGTCTGCGGGCCAAGATCGCGGTGCGCTCCAACGATCCGCGCATCGACCCGGTCGGCGCCTGCGTCGGCATGCGCGGCTCGCGGGTGCAGGCAGTCTCCAACGAGCTGGCCGGTGAGCGGGTCGACATCATCCTCTGGGATGACAACCCGGCCCAGTTTGTCATCAATGCCATGTCACCGGCAGACGTGGTCTCCATTGTCGTCGACGAAGAGACCCACAGCATGGACGTGGCCGTGGCGGAGGAGAATCTCTCCCAGGCCATCGGCCGCGGTGGCCAGAACGTGCGCCTCGCCAGCCAACTCACCGGCTGGGAGCTCAACGTGATGAGCGAGGAGCAGGCCGCTGAGAAGGGCGAGGAAGAGACCCGCAAGTTCGTCGAGCGTTTCATGGAGGAACTGGACGTCGACGAGGAGGTCGCAGCCATCCTGGTGATGGAAGGCTTCACTACCATCGACGAGATCGCCTTCGTGCCCCTGAACGAAATGCTCGAGATCGAGGAATTCGACGAGGAGGTGGTGAACGAGCTGCGCGAGCGCGCCAACGATGCGCTGCTGACCCGCGCCATCGCCAAGGAGGAGAGCATCAGTGATGCAGAGCCTGCCGAGGATCTGCTGAACATGGAGGGTATGGATGAGGATCTCGCACGCATCCTCGCCGCACGCGGCGTGGTCAGCATGGAGGATCTGGCCGAACAGTCTGTCGACGAGCTGATGGAAATCGAAGGCATGGACGAAGAGCGGGCAGGAAAATTGATCATGACAGCACGTGCGCCCTGGTTTGAAGAAGCCGGCGACGAAGAGGCTAGCTGAGGGAGGCGGGCATGAGTGAAGTAACCGTAAGCCAATTGGCAGCCGATGTCGGGATTCCGGTGGAGCGTCTGCTGCAGCAGCTCGCCGATGCCGGGATTACCAAACAGGTGGCAGAAGATCCGATCAGCGAGCAGGAGAAGAAGGACCTGCTCAACTACCTGCGCCGCAGCCATGGCAAGAAGGAAGCCCCGGAGAAAGCGGCTGCACCGAGCAAGATCACCCTCAAGCGCAAGACCACCACGGAACTGCGTCAGCCCAGCGGCGCCGGCGGGCGCGCGGCCCGTGGCGCAGCGCCCCGTCCGAGCAAGACCGTCAGTGTCGAGGTGCGGCGCAAGCGCACCTATGTGAAGCGCGAGGAAGTGGCCGACGAGGAGGCATTGCAGCAGCAGGCCGAAGAGGCCCGCAAGGCACTTGCCGAACAGCAGGAGCAGCGCAAGGAGATCGCCGCTGAGGCCGAGGCCCGCCGCAAGGCCGAAGAGGCCCGCCGCAAGGCCGAGGAGGCCGAGCGCATGGAGGCCGAGGAGGCCAAGCGCCAGGCCGAGGACACCGCCCGCCAGCAGGCCGAGGAAGAGGCCAGGCTGGCTGCCGAGGAGGCACAGCGCGCTCGCCTCGAGGCGGAGCAGCTCAAGGCCGCAGAGGGCAAGGCACAGAAGCCGGTGAAGAAGCCCAGGCGCGAGCGCCAGGCGCCGGCGCCGGCAGCTGCGCCGAGCCGCCGCCGTGAACTGCATGTCTCTGCCGACAAGCGCGGCAAGCGCAAGTCGGCCAAGGGCGCTCGCCGTGGCCGTGCCGCAGTGCCTGCCGGTGACCAGGAACATGGTTTCCAACGTCCCGTCGAGCGTGTGGTCAAGGACATCGAGGTGCCGGAAAGCATCTCGGTGAGCGATCTCGCCCAGCGCATGGCGGTGAAGGCGTCCGAGGTCATCAAGGAGCTGATGAAGCTGGGCATGATGGTCACCATCAACCAGGTCATCGATCAGGAGACGGCCATGCTGGTGGTCGAGGAGATGGGGCACAACGCGATCCCGGCGAAGAGCAGCGACGTGGCCGAAGAGATCCTCACCGAAGCGGAGGAGGTCCATGAGCAGGGTGAGCTCGAGCCACGCGCCCCGGTGGTCACCATCATGGGTCATGTCGACCATGGCAAGACCTCGCTGCTCGACTACATTCGCAAGGCCCACGTGGCCTCCGGCGAGGCTGGCGGCATCACCCAGCATATCGGTGCCTATCACGTCGATACCGACCACGGCATGATCACCTTCCTCGACACCCCGGGCCACGCCGCCTTCTCGGCGATGCGTGCCCGTGGCGCCAAGGTCACAGACCTGGTCGTGCTGGTGGTGGCGGCGGATGATGGGGTCATGCCCCAGACCAAAGAGGCGATCCAGCACGCCAAGGCCTCCGGTGTGCCGCTGGTGGTTGCCATCAACAAGATGGACAAGCCCGAGGCGCAGCCGGACCGCGTCATGCAGGAACTGGTGGCCGAAGAGGTGGTGCCCGAGGA
>JANTHH010000097.1 GCA_024762485.1 Chromatiales bacterium | reverse complement strand
TGCAGGCACCATGCCTGGATCACCGATTCGTCGTGCGCCTGCAGCGCCGGCCCGGCCCGGTTGGCGAATTCGAAGGCCAACTGCACATTGGTGGCCGCCACCCGGCGTGTCCACTGCAGCACGAAGTCGCGCCGCAGCGCGGGCAGATCGAACAGCATCTGCGCGAGGGGCTCGGTCGGCAGAAAGGAGAACTCCACTTCCAGAGACTCGTCCAGGTGCGCCTGGACGTGTTCGAGGGTGATCAGATCCATGACCAGGGAGGCCGCCCGGTGAGCGCGGACACGGGCCGGTCAGAAGAGCGAGGCACTGAGCTCGTTGACCGCCGCCAGCATGTCGGCCTCGTCGGTCAGCGCCTGGGCAATGGCGGCGCGGCAGGCCACCACCGGGGAGACCCCGCTGGCCATCAGTTTGGCGGTGTGCACCAGCAACCGGGTGGAGGCGCCCTCGTCCAGCCCCTGGCCCTTGAGGTTGCGCGTCATGTGCGCGAATTTCACCAGCTGACGTGCCGTGTCCGCGTCGACGCCCGACTCCCTCTCGACGATCCGCTGTTCCAGCGCGGCATCGGGATAATCGAACTCCAGGGCGACGAAACGCTGACGGGTGGACTGCTTCAGGTCCTTGAGCACCGACTGGTAACCCGGGTTGTAGGAGATCGCCAGGCAGAAATCGTCCGGCGCCTCCAGCAGTTCGCCCACCTTCTCCATCGGCAGGATGCGGCGATCGTCGGCCAGCGGGTGGATCACCACCGTGGTGTCCTTGCGCGCCTCCACCACCTCGTCGAGATAGCAGATGCCACCACTGCGCACGGCCCGGGCCAGCGGCCCATCCACCCAGGTGGTCTCGCCGCCCTTGACCAGGAAGCGCCCAACCAGATCGGACGTAGTCAGGTCATCATGGCAGGAGACGGTGATCAGTGGACGCCGCAGCCGCCATGCCATGTGCTCCATGAACCGGGTCTTGCCGCAGCCCGTGGGGCCCTTGAGCAGTACCGGCAGGCCATTGGCATAGGCCGCCTCGAAGATGGCGATCTCGTCGCCCACCGGCTCGTAGTAGGGCTCGTCCCTGATGTAGTTTTCCTCGGGCTTGAGGACCTGCGCCGTTGATTCCACCCCGCCTCCTGAATCTCGAATCGGCCCGCACATCCCGCCGACGAAGACCCAACGTTACCGGCCGACGGGATCGTCCCGCAACCCTGATCTGCGCGGGTCTTTCGCTCCCCAGTCCAGGGCCGGCATCAACCCATAAGCCCGCATCGTTTGACCATACGCAACTTCTATCAACTTATCGGAAATTTCGATTGGGGGCGCATAGCCGCGGTGGACGAAGGAGAGTATGTTTAGTCGCTCTGAGGAGGCCTGCTTTGCGAGCAACGCGAACCGCCGAGTGCGGTGGCCTGGACTAGATCCGAATCCGCTACATGAGGAGACCATCCATGTCGGAGGTAGTAGCCAGCAATGAGACCATCCTGGTGGTCGGCGGCGGCATCAGCGGCATGACCGCCGCACTCGAAGCCGCAGAAACCGGGAAGAAGGTCGTACTGGTTGAGAAACGGCCCTTTCTTGGCGGCCGGGTCACCCAGTTGCACAAATATTTCCCCAAGCTTTGCCACCCCACCTGCGGCCTGGAGATCAACCAGCGGCGGGCGAAGATGAATCCGAACCTGACCATACTGACCATGGCCGAGGTGACGGATCTGTCAGGTGAAGCGGGCAACTACACCGCGAAGGTCAAGCTCTCCCCGCGCTACGTGAACGACAACTGCACCGCCTGCGGCGAATGCGGCAAGGCGGTGGAGGCCGAATTCGACAATGAGTTCGACTACGGCATGAGCAAGCGCAAGGGCGCCTACCTGCCGCACCTGATGGCCCACCCGATGCAGTACGTTATCGACCCGGCCATCATCGGCACCGACGATGCCCAGAAGGCGAAGGATGCCTGCAAATACGACGCCGTCGACCTGGAGCAGACCGAGCAGGAGATCGACTTCCCCTGTGGCGCAGTGATCTGGGCCACCGGCTGGCGCCCCTACGACGCGGCCAAGATCCAGCCCTACGGCTACGACCGCTTCGACAACGTCATCACCAGCGTCGAATTCGAGCGCATGGCTGACGCCAAGGGGCCGACCGGCGGCAAGCTGATCCGCCCCTCGGACGGCAAGGAGGCCAAGAACGTGGCCTTCATCCAGTGCGCCGGTTCCCGTGACCGGAACCATCTCTACCACTGCTCGCGCATCTGCTGCATGGCCTCGCTGAAGCAGACCACCTACGTTGCCGACGCCTGGGGCGACGATGCCGATGTCACCATCTACTACATCGACATCCGTGCCATCGACCGCTTCGAGGATTTCTACAACAAGGTCAAGGCCAACGAGAACGTCAAGTTCGTCAAGTCCAAGGTGGCCAACATCGTTCAGGACAAGGACGGCAACCCGGTGTGCCGCGGCGTCGATACCGAGGGTTACAACCGCTACGAAAACCCGCATGACCTGGTTGTACTCGCCATCGGCATGGAGCCCTCGGTGAGCGCCGACGAGTTCCCGGTCAAGATCGAGATCAATCGCGAGGGCTTCATCGAGCAGTCTTCCGACAATGGCGGCGTCTTCGCCGCTGGCTCAGCCAGTGATGCCCTGGATGTGAACCGGGCCGTACAACATGCCACCGGCGCTGCACTGCGCGCCATCCAGGTGGTCAATCGCGTAGCCGGAACGGAGGGTTAATACAGTGTCAGACGAGAAGAAGTTCGCCGGCTATATCTGCACCGGCTGCGGCATCGGCGATCGCCTGGATGCCGGCCAACTGGAGACCACCGCCACCCGCGACGGCAAGATGCAGTCCTGCAAGCAGCACGAGATGCTGTGCAGCGCGGAAGGCGTGAAGATGATCCGCGACGACATCGACAACGACGGCGTCACCCATATCATGCTCGGCGCCTGTTCACGCCGCGCCAAGGTTGAGGCGTTCAACTTCACCGAGGTGGCCATGACCCGGGCCAACCTGCGAGAGGGCGTCATCTGGGCACGACCGGACGAGGACGAACTGACCGAGACCACGCAGGAGATGGCGGACGACTACATCCGCATGGCCTGCGCCGAACTCAAGTCGATGAACATACCCAAGCCCTCCGGCGAGCAAGGCCTGAACCGCAACATCCTGGTGGTCGGCGGCGGGGTCTCCGGCATGACCGCCGCGATCGAGGCGGCCGCTGCCGGCTACAGCATCCACCTGGTGGAAAAGACCGGCAGTCTCGGTGGACACGCTGCCGGATTGTACAAGCGCGTGCCGTTCCGTGCGGCAGCACCCGGTGTCGGCAACGACCCCCACGCACAACTGCCGGACGCGGAAGAACCCGGCGTCGACGAACTGATCGCCCGGGTCGAGGCGGACCAGCGCATTACCGTGCATCTCAACAGCACGGTGACCAAGACCTCCGGCGCACCCGGCCGCTTCTCGGCGGACATCAGCACCGAGTCCGGTGGCACCACTACCGAGAATTTCGGCGCCATCGTCCAGGCATCGGGCTTCAAGCCCTACGATGCCGCCCAACTGCCCGAATTCGCCTACGGCAAGACGCCCGATGTGCTGACCAACTTCGAGCTGGAGAAGCTGGCAAAAGAAGCCAATGGCGGTCCGTTGAAACGGCCATCCGACGGCAAGGAAGTGAAGAGCGTGGCCTTTGTCCAGTGCGCCGGCCAACGCTCGCAGAAGGAAGGCCACCTTGCCTACTGTTCCGGCTTCTGCTGCACCGAGTCGATCAAGCAGGCGATCTACTTCAAGGACCAGAACCCGGACTGCGACACCACCATCATCTACAGCGACCTGCGCACACCCGGTGCGGCCGGTGAGGACTTCTACCGCGCCGGCCAGGAAAAGATGGTGATCTTCACCAAGGGTCAGGTCGCCGAGGTCAGCAGCAGCGGCGATGCGCTTTCGGTAAAGTTCAAGGACCTGATCCTTGACGAGGATACCGAGATGACCGCCGACCTGGTCGTGCTCGCCACCGGCATGGTGCCGAACTCCGGCCCCGATCCCTATGCCAGCAGCGAGTCGCAGGAGGAGATGTCGGACGAGGAGAAGGAAGAGGCCAACGCCGCCGCCGAAGTTGCCGTCTCGGTCGAGTCGATCCTCAACCTGGACTATCGCCAGGGTACCGACCTGCCCCAGCTCAAATACGGCTTTGTCGACTCACACTTCATCTGCTTCCCCTACGAGACCCGCCGTACCGGCATCTACGCTGCCGGCCCAGTGCGCCGCCCGATGGATATGAAGCAGGCGATGGATGATGCCGCCGGGGCTGCCATGAAGGCCATCAAGGAATGCGAGCTCGCCGCACACGGCGCTGCCGCCCATCCCCGGGTCGGCGACCTCAGCTATCCGAGCTTCCGCAAGGAGGGCTGTACACAGTGCAAGCGCTGCACCGTGGAGTGCCCCTTCGGCGCCATCAACGAGGACGAGGAACGCTATCCCTTGTTCAATGAATCACGCTGCCGGCGCTGCGGCACCTGCATGGGCGCCTGCCCGGTACGGGTCATCTCCTTCGACAACTATTCCGTGGAGACCGTCGGCCAGCAGATCAAGAACGTCGAGATCCCCGACGAATTCGACGAGAAGCCACGCATCCTGGTGCTCGCCTGCGAGAACGACGCCTACCCGGCACTCGACCAGGCGGCCATGAGCGGCGAGAAAATCAGCCAGTGGGCGCGGATCATCCCCGTCCGCTGCCTGGGCTCGGTTTCCATGTCCTGGATCACCGACTCGCTGAACTCGGGCTACGACGGCATCGTGCTGATGGGCTGCCGTCGGGACGAGGACTACCAGTGCCACTTCGTGCGCGGCTCGAAGATGGCCGCCGAGCGCATGAGCAAGGTGGGGGACACCCTCGAATCACTCAACCTGGAACCTGAACGCGTCGCGGTACACGAGGTGGCGATTACCGACATCCAGCGCGCACCGCAACTCATCCAGGACATGGCCGACGTCGTCGAGAAGGTCGGCATGAGCCCGTTCAAGTTCTAATCGGAGATCACCATGAGCGATATGAATACCGCAATGGTTGAAAGATACCGCAACAACTTCCTCAAAGAAGTCGAGTCCCACGTCGAGGAAGGCGAATGGGTGAAGATGTGCATGCAGTGCGGCGTGTGCTCCGGCTCCTGCCCGCTGGGCAATGCCTGGGCACACCCGCCGCAGGAGCTCTTCATGATGATCCGTGCCGGCAAGCGCGAAGAGGTGCTCACCTCCGACTCAATGTGGATGTGCACCTCCTGCTACAACTGCATCGTGCGCTGCCCGCGGGAACTGCCCATCACCCACATCATGCACGGCCTTGCCCATTATGCGAAACGCCTGGGATTGGTTCCGAAGAAACAGCCGACGAATGAGTTTGCCGAGATCTTCTGGAACAACATGATGAAAAAAGGTCGCGTCAACGAACTCAAGCTGGGTCTGTCCATGTACTTCAAGGATGGATTCAGCCAGGGCATCAAGAACGCGCTGGCCAATCAGAAGCTGGGGCAAAGCATGATGAAGGCAAAGCGGATGAACCCCATGGAGATCATTGGCGGCCATGGCATCAAAAACCCCAGTGAGCTGCAAAAGATCATCCAGAAGGCCCAGGAGATCGAAGACAAGAAGCTCCAGGGCGCGAACTGAGTGAGGACCTGAGAACATGGCCAACAGAGAATATTCCTTCTATCCCGGGTGCTCCTCGCAGAAAGGCGCCACCTCGTCCAATTACCTCACCTCCGTGCAGAGCATGTGCGAGGAACTGGACATCACCCTCAACGAGATCCCGGACTGGAACTGCTGCGCCGCATCCATCGGTTACGGCAGCGGCGGCGTACTGCCCCGACTGACCCTCTCGGCGCGCAACATCGCCCTGTCGGAAGAACACAACCCGGGCCAGGACATCGTAGCCACCTGTGCCGCCTGCTGGTTGTCCACCCGCGAAGCCTCGGAACGTTTCGACCAGGACAAGCAACTTTTCGCCGAGACCAACGAGGCACTTGCCGAGGCCGGCCTGACCCTGAAGAACGACGCCCCCATCAAGCACATGGCCGAGGTACTGATTCAGGATGTCGGTTACGACGAGATCCAGTCAAAGGTCAAGAAGCCCCTGGAGGGTGTCAAGATCGCGGGCTACGTCGGATGCCAGACCAACCGGCCCTTCGGTATCGCAGGCGAATCTTATGAAAATCCCAAGTACCTCGACAAACTGGTCGAGACCCTCGGTGCCGACGCCATACCCGAGTACGAGAAGAAGGTGCAATGCTGTGGCGGCGCACTGGCCTTTTCCGAGCCGGAGAAATCCCAGGAGATGATCAAAGGCATCATCGAGGCGGCCTACGATAACGGCGCAGACATGATCGTCACGCCCTGCCCACTGTGTCAGGCCAACACCGAGATCTACCAGGACCAGATAAACGAGCGTTATGGAACCAAGTTCAACATGCCGATCGTCTACTACTCGACGCTGATGTCAGTGGCCTTTGGGCGCTCGGCAAAGGATGCCGCCCTCGATGGCCAGGTCATCCCGGCGAAAAAACTTGAAGATATTGCGGCTAAATAAAAATAGATTCATGCCGTTAAACCAAAGGCCCGCAATGACGGGCCTTTTTTCTGAGTGCGGATAAAGCATGGACTGCATTGACGGGGATAACGGGCACACACCATCATGTACATGCACATCTCGCCATGACCACAACACAAGACCGCTTGAACCATTACGCCAAACCACACGAGCTCAGGCCATAAATAGATTACAGCCGCTGCTCAGGAGGAAAATATGAAGAAGGCCATCCTTGTTGCCTTGTCACTGCTCTCGACCCTTGCCGTGGGCACACTTAACGCCGCTGAACCCCTTGTATGGGCCGGCTGCGGCATCACCAAGAAATCCTTCATGGCAGAACTCGCTGCCGCCTATACCAAAAAATACGGTACTGAGATCATTCTCGAGGGTGGTGGCGCCGCCAAGGGAATCCGCCGTGTCGGCAACAAGGAAGTCGATATCGGCGGCACCTGCCGACCCAAACTGCCAGGTCACCCACAGGAACTGGTCACCCAGCTCAATCCCGTCGCCTGGGACGCACTCACCGTGATCGTCAACCCGTCAAATCCGGTCGACAACATCACCCTCGAACAGTTGAAGGCCATCTACAACGGCAAGATCACCAACTGGAAGGAAATCGGCGGCCCCGACAAACCCCTCGAACTCATGGCGCGCAAGAGCAAGAATTCCGGTGTTGGCCGGACCCTGCGGGAACTGGTATTCGGCGACTATGACAAGGAATTCATTGCACATACCTACCATCCCTCATCCGGCCCATTGGAAAAGGCGATTGAGTCCAATCCGAATGCCATCGGCGTGACCGGGATCAGCAGTGCGCGCAAACGCAATGTGAAGATACTCAAACTGGACGGTATCGAGCCGAATTTCGACAACATCCGCACCGGCGCCTACCAGCTCTATCGTCCACTCTATATCGCCTTCAACCCCAACAACCCCCGCCACCGCGAGATCAAGAAGTTCATCGATTTCGCTCACAGCCGGCAGGGTCGTGCCATCATCAAGGAGCAGGGCGCGGTGCCCTACCTCGATGCACTGCACCTGATTCGCAAACAACGCGAGCAGTGGCAAAAGTCTCACGACATGATGCAGAACAGCTAGCATCCCCAATGAAAAAGGCCCGCATAAATGCGGGCCTTCTTTGCTCTGATTAATCGGAATCAGGTGCTCTCACGCATCCGCTTTTCCTGTTCCTCCTGCCATTTTTCCTGCTCTGCCTTGGTTCGCGCTTCCCAGATCTCCTTGCGCTCGCCGACCCGCTTCTCCCACACACCCTGCCGTTCCGGCAATACCTTTTCACCGAAAAGTGCCTGGCGCAGCAGCCGATAGCCAAGATCGAGTAATGCGACATCATCTTGTGCCACTTCCTCGAACGTCGATTCCGGCAGATCATAGCTCGCCCGGAAATTTTCGCTGAGTACGAACTTCCTGAACATGTCGGTGTTGTAGGATGCCATGAAGAACAACTGCAGACTGGTCTTGGGTGGGCGCCCGACGGCGGGACCCGCAGACTTCTTCTTCAGTATCAGCCGGTACCACTCCCGATTCAGATCATCGAATTCCGCGCAGCCCTGTTCCTCGCGGTACTCAGCGACCGTCAGTTCACGATCCTCCTCATGCCCCTTGCAGTGATCTTCCTTGATCAGGGAATACTGTTCTACCGCCTCAGCGGATTCCTTCTGCCGCATGCTGAGCAACCCCAGCGGATAGTAGCGGCACACCGTTGGCCGGTCCTCGTAGACGCTGCAGCCATTCTCGCCATCCAACAGCAGGCAGGCCCCCTGGTCATCAGTCTTCAATTTGAGACCGGGGACGCCGTCATGATCCATCTCGAAGGGCACGGCATGCTTGTGCAGAAACGCCTCCGAGTCCATGCCCAGCCGGTCTTTGAGGCGCACGATATCGTAGGGCGCCAGGGTCACGTCGGCCTGCCTGCAGCAGGCATTGAAACAGGAAATACCCTTATGGCAGCTGAACCTGATCTTCGAGTCAGCCGTCAGCATTGCCGGCAGGGTCGGGCTTTTAAATGGAATATCGAACTTATCGTCACTCATCGATTACTACCTCGTGACAGGTGGGATCCCACCAATCTTACATGCGAATAAAAAATCAAAAGGGGCCTCCAACAACGCACCAAACAGGGTTTTACAGGCCCAGAAGGCAAAAAATCCGGGCACCTTCCGGCGCCCGGATCCCTTAAGCCCGCAGGCTGTTCAGATCACTTGAACAGCTTGGACTTGTCCACCAGGTCCTTGTGGGCCCGCTTGAAGCAGGTCCACTGCTTGGACTCCTTGTCGTACACGGAGTTGACGAAGCACTTCCAGTTTTCCTCATCCACGAAGTTCTTGTCCATCCTGTAATAGAAACCAGGATAACGGGACTCTTCACGGAACTGGATGTGTTTCATATGAGCCTCGGCAGTGAGGATGCGATGGTAGTTCTCCCAGGCCCGCAGCAGTTCGTGCAGGTCCTTGGCGCGCATCTTCAGCGCGTCTTCCTTCAGCATCTCCAGCTTCTGCTCAGCCAGATCCAGCATGTGCTCGTTGGTCGTGTAGTAGGTCGCCACGCCAGCCACGTACTCGTCCATGATCTTCTGCAGACGGAACTGCAGCATCTTGGGCGTGATGTAGTTGGGGTTGATATCGATCGCTGTCGAGTAATCCTTGAACTCCAGGAAGTTACGGACCGGACGATAGATCTCCTCGATCAACTGGTCGACGGTGGTGTCCAGCTCAGGGGTGTGATCCTTGTTGTCCATGACGAACTTGACCATGGACTTGGCGCACATACGACCCTCGGCATGGGAGCCGGAGGAGAACTTGTGACCCGAGGCACCGACGCCATCAGCGGCGGTGAACAGACCCTGAACGGTGGTCATGCCACGATAGCCCCAGTTCCAGCCGGAAGGCAGGTGACCTGGGACCTTGTCCGCATCAGCATGCTCTTCGGCGGTCGGCGCGCCAACGTCCTCGGGACCGGAAACCCAGATACCGCAGCAACCGGAGTGGGAGCCCAGCAGGTAGGGTTCGGTGGGCATCAGCTCGGAGTTCTTCTTCTCCGGCTCGATGTTCTCACCGGCCCAGATACCACACTGACCGATACACATGTCGAGGAAGTCTTCCCAGGCCTCGGCCTCCAGGTGCTTGACCTCACGGGGAGACAGGGTCTCACGCAGGTTGGCCAGCGCGGTGACGGTGTCCATCCAGATCGGACCACGACCTTCGCGCATCTCCTTCAGCATCAAGTGGTTACGCAGGCAGGAGGCGGGGACAGCGGCCTGACCGTAAGGAGGATAGTCGTTCAGCATCTCCTTGTTACGGTCCATGTAGACCTCGCCGAAGGCGTTGGTTGCCTTGGACTTGAACAGCAGGAACCAGGCGCCAACCGGACCGTAACCATCCTTGAAGCGGGTGGGTACGAAGCGGTTTTCCATCATGGTCAGCTCGGC
>JANTHH010000096.1 GCA_024762485.1 Chromatiales bacterium | reverse complement strand
CGAGGTGGTGCGCTTCTATGCGGCGTTGCAGCCGCAGCTGTCGGCCGCAGGGCTGCAGCTGAAGCGGTTGCGGCTCGACCGGCGCCACGACTGGGTGATCGACACGGACACGGGCATGACCCTGATCCTCGGCCACGACGACGTGGAGACCCGGCTGGCCCAGTTCCTGGTGGCCTACCCGCAGTTGGTCAGTGATCCCCTGCAGCGGCCGGCACGGGTCGACATGCGCTACGGCCACGGCTTCGCGGTGGGCTGGCAGGATGTCCGGCAACTGGGCGGCAAGCCGGTTGAAGGGAAAACGAACAACAGCAAACGGGGTAACGCCTGATGGCGAAAAAGGGTGACAAGAACATCATCGTCGGACTCGATATCGGCACCTCCAAGGTGGTGGCGATCGTCGGCGAGGTGAAACCGGATGACGAGATCGAGATCATCGGCATCGGCACCCACCCGTCGCGCGGGTTGAAGAAGGGCGTGGTGGTGAACATCGAATCCACGGTGCAGTCGATCCAGCGCGCGGTGGAGGAGGCCGAGCTGATGTCGGGGGTGGAGATCGAGTCGGTCTACGCAGGTATCGCCGGCAGCCATGTCTCCAGTCTCAACTCCCACGGCATCGTCGCCATCAAGGACCACGAGGTCAGTCACGCGGACGTGGAGCGGGTGATCGATGCCGCGCGCGCCGTGGCCATCCCCGCAGACCAGAAGATCCTGCACATCCTGCCCCAGGAATTCATCATTGATCAGCAGGAGGGCATCCAGGAGCCGGTGGGCATGTCCGGCGTGCGCCTGGAGGCGCGGGTGCACATGGTTACCGGCGCGGTCAGCGCGGCGCAGAACATCATCAAGTGCGTGCGCCGCTGCGGCCTGGAGGTGGAGGACCTCATTCTGGAACAGCTGGCATCGAGCTACTCGGTGCTGGAGGAGGACGAGAAGGATCTGGGCGTGTGCCTGGTGGACATCGGTGGCGGCACCACCGACATCGCGGTGTTCACCGGGGGTTCCATCCGCCACACGGCGGTGATCCCCATCGCCGGCGACCAGGTGACCAACGACATCGCGGTGGCCCTGCGCACGCCGACCCATCACGCCGAGGAACTGAAGCTCAAGTACGCCTGTGCGCTGACCCAGCTGGCCAGTCCGGACGAGACCATCGAGGTGCCGAGCATCGGTGACCGGCCGTCGCGCCGGCTGTCGCGTCAGACCTTGGCCGAGGTGGTCGAGCCGCGTTACGAGGAACTGCTGACATTGGTGCAGGCGGAACTGCGGCACTCGGGCTTCGAGGACCTGATCGCCGGCGGCGTGGTGATGACCGGCGGCAGTTCGAAGATGGAAGGGTTGATCGACCTGGCGGAAGAGGTGTTCCACATGCCGGTGCGCCTGGGCGTGCCCCAGTACGTCACCGGCCTGGTGGACGTGGTGCGCAACCCGATCCATGCCACCGGTGTCGGCCTGCTGCTGTTCGGTTATCGCAACCGTGCGTTGCGGGTGCCCGAACACGTGTCAGGTGGCGGCGTGAAGGCCGTGTGGGAGCGCATGAAGAGCTGGTTCCAGGGGAATTTTTGATGGCGATGCAGCGGGTGAAGAGCCGCTTGCAGGCCATGACGCCGGTGATGCCGGCGGCGCATGTCAGGGGGCCGTCACTTGGTCCCGAACAGGTTGTCCGGCGCTGCGTGCTGGATCTGTGGGCGGCAGAACCGCTCGGAGCAGGGGCGCAGCGTCCGTGATGCGGGCGAGGCAGTTACCGAAGTTAATGGTGTGGGAGAAGACAAATGTTTGAGCTAATGGATCTGGAGAGTCAGAACGCGGTTATCAAGGTCGTGGGTGTCGGTGGTGGCGGCAACAATGCGGTCAACCACATGTTGCGCTCGAACATCGAGGGCGTGGATTTCATCTGTGCCAATACCGATGCACAGGCGCTGCAGAATTCCGAGGTGCGCACGGTGCTGCAGATCGGTTCGTCGATGACCAAGGGTCTCGGCGCCGGTGCCGATCCCGAGGTCGGCTACCAGGCAGCGCTGGAGGACAAGGATCGCATCCGCGATGCACTCGATGGTGCGGACATGGTGTTCATCACCGCCGGCATGGGTGGCGGCACCGGTACCGGCGCGGCACCGGTGGTGGCCGAGGTGGCGAAAGAGCTGGGTATTCTCACCGTGGCAGTGGTGACCAAGCCTTTCCCCTTCGAGGGCAGGCGCCGCATGATGGTGGCCGACAGCGGTCTGGACGAGCTGTCGCGCACGGTCGATTCGTTGATCACCATCCCCAACGAGAAACTGCTCGAGGTGCTGGGCAAGCACACCCCGCTGGTCGAGGCCTTCAAGGCGGCCAACGACGTGTTGCAGGATGCGGTGCAGGGTATCGCGGACCTGATCACCCGCCCGGGCCTGATCAATGTCGACTTCGCCGACGTGCGCACGGTGATGTCCGAGATGGGCATGGCGATGATGGGTACCGGCCGCTCGACCGGTGACGAACGCGCCCGCGATGCCGCGGAGATGGCGATCCAGAGCCCGCTGCTCGATGAGGTCAACCTGGCCGGTGCCAAGGGTCTGTTGGTGAACATCACCGCCGGGCTGGACATGTCCATCGGTGAGTTCGACGAGGTCGGCAATGCCGTGCGCGAATTTGCCGACGACGATGCCATGGTGGTGGTGGGCACGGTCATCGACCCGGACATGCGCGACGAGTTGCGGGTCACTGTGGTCGCCACCGGTCTTGGTGACAGCGCACAGTCCTGCGGTGTCGATATTCCGGCCGAAGCGGCGGCACCGGTGCGTCTGGTCAACAGCGACGTGGTGGAGCCGGCGCCGGTCGAGCAGGCGACCGAGTCCAACCGCATCCGTGGCAATGCCAAGGCCTATGTGGAGGCAGCCGAGCGCAAGGATATGGATTATCTGGATATCCCGGCCTTCCTGCGACGCCAGGCAGATTGAGCGGTGGAGTTGGCAGGATGACCATGAGTTGATTGCAAAACGGTCACATTTGAGCGAGGATTGAGGGTAATCCCCAATAGTAATGGCATTCCCGGGGCGTCGTTATACAGATTTTCGATGTCAATGGATGACGTCGCTATCCGCTTGCGCGTGCGCCAGGATGGTGCAGATCGAGAGAATCGAGACCGTATGATTAGGCAACGCACACTCAAGAACGTGATCCGCGCCACCGGCGTGGGTCTCCACACCGGTGAGAAGGTCTATCTCACCCTGCGCCCTGCTGCCGCCGACTCGGGTATCATTTTCCGTCGCGTGGATCTTGCGCAGCCGGTGGAGATCGAGGCCAAGGCCGAGAACGTGGGTGACACCCAGCTCTCCACCACCCTGGTGAAGGGCGATGTGCGCATTTCCACTGTCGAGCACCTGCTCTCCGCCCTCGCTGGACTCGGTATCGACAACGCCTATATCGACGTCAGCGCGCCGGAGGTGCCGATCATGGACGGCAGCGCGGGTCCCTTCGTGTTCCTGATCCAGTCGGCCGGCGTCGAAGAACAGAATGCACCGAAGCGGTTCATCCGCATACTCGAACCCATCGAGGTGACCGAGGGCGACAAGCGCGCCCGTTTCGAACCCTTCGACGGCTTCAAGGTCAGCTTTGGCATCGATTTCGATCACCCCGTGATCAGTGACGAGATCAAGACCGCCAGCATCGACTTCTCCTCCACCTCCTTCGTCAAGGAGGTCAGCCGTGCCCGCACCTTCGGTTTCCTGCGTGATATCGAAATGCTGCGCGAGCGCAAGCTGGCGCTTGGCGGCAGCATGCACAATGCCATCGTGGTCGATGACTATCGGGTCCTCAACGAGGACGGCCTGCGCTACGACGATGAATTCGTGAAACACAAGATCCTCGACGCCATCGGGGACCTCTACCTGCTCGGCCATAGCCTGATCGGCGCGTTCAGCGGTTACAAGTCCGGGCATGGGTTGAACAACCAGCTGCTGAAGGCGTTGATCGCCCATCCTGCGGCATGGGAAGAGGTCACCTTCGAGGACGAGGATGATCTGGTGCCGATCTCCTACATGAAACCCGTACAGGCCGGCTGATCAGTCCTGGCCTCTGCCCCGGCGGGCCAGCCGCTGCAGTGCCTGGCTGAGTTCGCTGTTGTCGATATGTTCGGCCAGCTGGTCGAGTTGCCTGCTGGCCGCCGTCGACAGACGGGGCTGATCGCGACCCACCGCCTTGCGTGGTGGTGGCTGAATGCGGATCTGCCAGTCATCGAGTTCCATGCCCTGCTGCCGGAGACGCTCCAGCAGTGCCGGCAACTCGAAACGCAGGCGGTTGGCCCATATCGAGGAGTCGCTGTAGAGCACCAGACGGTGTTTCGAGCATTGCGCGGCGAGACAGTGGGCATCGAGCGGGGCGGGCAGCTGGGCCCTTACCTGCGAGAGCAGTCGCTGCTGCTGTCGGAGCGTATCGAGGAGGTCGCCCAGCTGGCGCCCCATGATCTGCTCCACGCGCAGGGGATTTCGTGATTTGCGTACCGTAACCATGTGCCTGGCCTGGTTGCCCGGAGATAGAATATAAAGTTACGACGTTGACGGCCGTAGAGATATCACAAGAGCGATACCAGAGACCCGAATGAACATCATCCTCCTGTCCACCCAGAACCACAAGAAGTGCAGCCTCGACCTGCATCTTCCGGGTGTGCTGGCGTGGGGTTTCGTCGTCTTCATGCTGCTCGGCATGGTGCTGCTGTGGGCCGGTTACCAGCTGGGTAGCCGTCAGGCCGGGCGGGCGGTGGTGCTGGATACCGCCAAGGCGCTGCAGGAGCAGCTCGAGTCGGAGCACGAGTTGGTGGCGCAGGCACGCGAGGAGGCCCGCAACAACATCGATGCCCTGGCACTGCGTATCGGTGCCCTGCAGGCCCATGTGATGCGTCTCGACGCGGTGGGCGAGCGCTTGGTGAGCCTGGGCAAGCTCGATCACGACGAATTCGACTTCGCCGCCGAGCCGGCACTCGGTGGCCTGGCAGAGGATGTCGAGAGTCATCCGGTGAGCGCTGCGGAACTGGCCGATGACCTGAGCCGCGTCGAGCAACTGCTGGCAGACCGCGAAAAGAAGCTGCTGTTGCTGCAGGACATGATGCTGGATGAGAAACTGCTGAGCCAGCTCAAGCCCTCGGGTCGTCCGATCACCAAGGGCTGGATATCTTCTGGCTACGGCAAACGTACCGATCCTTTTACGGGGCGCAAGACCGCTCATCATGGTATCGACTTTGCCGGCAAGGCCGGCACCGAGGTCAAGGCAGTGGCTGCCGGCGTGGTGGTCCGCTCTGAAAAGAATGACAGCGGCTACGGCAATATTGTCGAAATCCGCCACGCGGACGGCTTTACCACCCGTTATGCACACAACCAGAAAAACCTGGTGAGCAGCGGCGATACGGTCGCTAAGGGGCAGGTCATTGCCCTGCTCGGCTCGACCGGGCGCTCCAATGGCCCCCACGTTCACTTCGAAGTACGCAAGGACGGCCGGGTCGTCGACCCCAAGCGCTATATCCGCAGTCCCTGACCCCCCTCCCAATCCCTCCCTGAAAAAAACGCCGGCAGTTCGCCGGATGTCGCGGATGCAGGCCCGATATGGGTTATCATCCCGAACCCTGTTCTCAGCTATGTACCGTGTGGTCCGCTAATTCATGTTCAACAAAGTCGCCAAGAAGATCTTCGGCAGCCGTAACGATCGGCTGATCAAACGCATGTTCCTCACCGTGGAACGGATCAACGAGCTGGAGCCGGCCCTGCAGGAGCTGACCGACGAGGCACTGCAGGCCAAGACGGCCGAGTTCCGCCAGCGGCTCACCGACGGCACGCCGTTGGACGACCTGCTGCCCGAGGCCTTCGCTGTCGTGCGGGAGGCGGGGCGACGCGTCATGTCGATGCGCCATTTCGATGTCCAGCTGATCGGCGGCATGGTGCTGCATCACGGCAAGATAGCCGAGATGCGCACCGGCGAGGGCAAGACCCTGGTCGCGACCCTGGCCGCCTATCTGAATGCGCTCAGTGGCAAGGGTGTCCATGTGGTCACGGTCAACGACTACCTGGCACGTCGGGACGCGGCGTGGATGGGCCGGCTGTACGATTTCCTCGGACTCAGCGTCGGCGTGATCAATTCCTCGTCGGGTGCCGGGCCGGATGCCGGATCGTTTCAATACGATGCCGGCTACGAATCCAGTGACGCGAGCTTCCGTTACCTGACGCCGGTCAGCCGCCAGCAGGCCTATGCCTGTGACATCACCTACGGGACCAACAACGAGTTCGGCTTCGACTACCTGCGCGACAACATGGCGTTCTCTGCCGACCAGCGCGTGCAGCGGCGCAACTACGCCATCGTCGACGAGGTGGACTCCATCCTCATCGACGAGGCGCGGACCCCGCTGATCATCTCGGGGCCGGCGGAGGGCAGTTCGGAGCTCTACAGCCAGATCGACAAGATCATCCCCAGCCTCACCCGCCAGGAGCCGATCACCGATGAGGAGGGTCGCCCCGACTTCGGTCCCGGCGACTACTCGGTGGATGAGAAGGCCAAGCAGGTGTTTCTCAGCGACGCCGGCCACGAAAAGGTCGAGCAGATGCTCACCGAAATGGGCCTGCTGCCCGAGGGTGCCAGCCTCTACGATCCCCAAAACATCATCCTCATGCACCATGTGATGGCGGCGCTGCGGGCCCATGCGCTGTTCCAGAAGAACGTCGATTACATCGTCCGAGACGATCAGATCATCATCGTCGACGAGTTCACCGGCCGCACCATGCCGGGTCGACGCTGGTCCGACGGCCTGCACCAGGCGGTGGAGGCGAAGGAAGGAGTGACCATCCAGAAGGAAAACCAGACCCTGGCGTCCATCACCTTCCAGAATTATTTCCGTCTCTACGACAAGCTCGCCGGCATGACCGGCACAGCCGATACCGAGGCCTACGAGTTCCAGCAGATCTACGGGCTCGAGGTGGTGGTGATCCCGCCCAACCGTGAGATGCAGCGCGACGACCAGACCGATCTGGTGTTCCTCACCCAGGAAGAGAAATTCGCCGCCATCGTCGAGGACATCCGGGACTGCGTGCAGCGTGGACAACCGGTGCTGGTGGGCACCGCCTCCATCGAGGTGTCCGAGCTGGTCTCCAATCTGCTGGACAAGGCGAAGATCCCGCACAAGGTGCTCAATGCCAAGCATCACGAGCAGGAGGCCAAGATCGTCGCCGAGGCCGGTCGTCCCGGTGCGGTGACCATCGCCACCAACATGGCCGGACGGGGCACCGACATCGTACTCGGCGGCAACTACGAAGTGGAGCTGGCCGAGCTGGGGGCGGATGCCCCCGAAGCCGAGATCGAGGCGCTCTATGCGGACTGGCAGCAGCGCCATGAGAAGGTGCTGGCCGCCGGCGGCCTGCGGGTGATCGGCACCGAGCGACACGAGTCGCGGCGGGTGGACAACCAGCTTCGGGGGCGTTCCGGGCGCCAGGGAGACCCTGGTTCGAGCCGCTTCTATCTGTCGCTGGAAGACAACCTGATGCGCATCTTCGCCTCGGACCGGGTCGCCGGCCTGATGCAGAAGCTGGGTCTGGAAAAGGGCGAGGCCATCGAGCACCCCTGGGTCAACAAGGCGATCGAGAACGCCCAGCGCAAGGTCGAGGGCCGCAATTTCGACATGCGCAAGCAACTGCTCGAATACGACGACGTGGCCAACGATCAGCGCAAGGTGGTCTACCAGCAGCGCGACGAGCTGATGGACAGCGATGACATCTCCGAGACCATCCATGCATTGCGCGCCGATGTGGTCAACAAGGTCATCGACAACTACATCCGCCCGCAGAGTATCGAGGAGCAGTGGGACATCCCGGGGCTGCAGGCTGCGCTGAAGGAGGCATTCAACCTCGACCTGCCGATCCAGCAATGGCTGGACGAGGACGACGAACTCCACGAGGAGACACTGAGACAGAAGATCCTCGACGCCCTTGAGGCGGAGGCCCGGGCGAAGGAGGAACAGATCGGCGCCGAGCAGATGCGCTACCTGGAAAAGGCGGTGATGCTGCAGACCCTCGACAGCCACTGGAAGGAACACCTGGCGGCGATGGACTACCTGCGCCAGGGTATCCACCTGCGTGGTTTCGCCCAGAAGAACCCCAAGCAGGAATACAAGCGCGAGGCCTTCGAGATGTTCGGAAACATGCTCGAGGCGATCAAGGAAGAGACCGTCAGCATGCTCGCACGCATCCAGGTGCAGGAACCGGTGCCCGAGCTCGGCCAGCCCGAGGAGCAGGAGTTCCAGTTCCGCCACGAGGAGTTCCAGGGCCTGGTCAACGAGGAGCCAGCGGCGGCCGAGCAGGCCGCTGAGCCGGCCCCCGGAGAGCGCAAACCCTTCGTCAGGCCTGACCGCAAGATCGGTCGCAACGAGCCCTGTCCCTGTGGCTCGGGCAAGAAATACAAGGCCTGCCACGGCAAGCTGTCCTGAGATGATGGACGCCACCATCCATCCGGTCCCCGGCGTGCGCCTCGGTGTCGCCGCCGCCGGCATACGCTACCAGGGCCGTGACGACCTGGTGCTGATGACCCTGCCCGCGGATGCCACCGTCGGCGCGGTCTTCACCCGCAATGCCTTCTGTGCCGCGCCGGTCACCGTTGCCCGCGAGCACCTGGCGCAGGCCGCGCCACGGGGGCTGCTGATCAATGCCGGCAATGCCAACGCCGGGACCGGCGCGCCGGGCAGACAGGCGGCAGATCGTTGCTGCGAACTGGCCGCGGCGGCCTGCGGCTGCGAGCAGGAACAGATCCTGCCCTTCTCCACCGGGGTGATCGGTGAAGACCTGCCGACCGCGCCCTTTGCCGCCGCCATGCCGGCGCTGGTCGCAGACCTGGCCGAAGACAACTGGCCGCGTGCCGCGCGGGCCATCATGACCACCGACACGGTGGCGAAGCTGGCCAGCCGCCGTCTCGATATCGACGGTGTCGCGGTGATAGTCACCGGCATGAGCAAAGGGTCGGGGATGATTCATCCCGACATGGCCACCATGCTGGCATTCGTTGCCACCGATGTGGCGATCTCTGCGGACCTCTTGCAGAGCTGCCTGCAGGCGGCGGTCGCCGACTCGTTCAATGCCATCACGGTCGACGGCGACACCTCCACCAATGACGCCTGCGTGCTGATGGCCAGCGGTGCTTCCGGCGTGACGATCGAGTCCGCGGACAGCACCGCGGGACAGGCGCTGTTCGCCGCCGTGGCCGATGTCTGCGCCGAACTGGCGCGGGCCATCGTCGATGACGGCGAGGGGGCGACCAAGCGGGTGACGGTGGCGGTGTCCGGTGCCGCCAGCGCAACGGAGGCACGTCAGGTGGCCGACACGGTGGCGCTGTCGCCGCTGGTGAAGACCGCGTTGTTCGCCGCCGACCCCAACTGGGGGCGCATCCTCGCCGCGGTCGGTCGCGCCGGGGTCGAGGAGCTGGACGTGGAGCGGGTGCGCATCTGGCTCGACCAGGTACTGATCGTCAGCGGTGGTGGCCGGGACCCGGGCTACACAGAAGCCGCCGGCCAGGCGGTGATGGATCAGCACGCCTTCAGCATCCGCATCGATCTCGGCCGGGGCGAGGCGAGCAGCCGCCTGCTGACCTGTGACCTCTCCTACGACTACATCAAGATCAACGCCGAATACCGCAGCTGATGGTCGCTGAGTTGGTGCAGGTCGCGGTAGCGGTGATCGTCGATGACCGTGGCCGGGTACTGCTGACACGTCGCGCGGCCGATGCCCACCAGGGCGGCTTGTGGGAATTTCCGGGCGGCAAGCTGGAGCCGGGCGAGGACGTGAGCGATGCCCTGTGCCGCGAGTGCCGCGAGGAACTGGGCATCGAGATCGAGGGACATCGTCCGCTGATCGCCCTCGACCACCATTACGACGATCTCAGCGTGCGGCTCCACGTGCAGTGGGTCAGCGCCTATGCCGGCACCCCGTCCGGGCTGGAGGGTCAGCCGCTGGCATGGGTCGAACCGGGGGCGCTCGACGACTACCCGCTGCCGGCGGCCGATCGCCCCATCGTCAACGCCATCCGCCTGCCCGAGCGCTACCTGATCACCCCACCCGAGGTGTA
>JANTHH010000095.1 GCA_024762485.1 Chromatiales bacterium | reverse complement strand
GTAAGAATAAGGGGTCAGTACCCTTTAATCATTCTGATATTTGCGGTCAGAGTAAAAATTGGTGGTGATATGGATGAGGTTTTTACTCTGACCCCAAATGTCTGAGAATGCCGTGGTTGCCGCGACAGGGTTTGATCCCGGGTCCGATGGTGACATGATGCTCCTGTTCAAGGAAAACAGACTGACTCAGTAATCATGCACAAGGAGATCGTTGGATATGGAAGATAAAGATATTGCTGTGTTCAAAGCAGAAATTCGACAGTCTCGTTAGATGAAAACATGGACAAGGATGCGCCAAACAAACACGCGGAACAAAAAGGATCGTGGGGTCGCTATTTTGTGGTTTCCGCGTTGGTGGGGTCGCACTGCTCGCGCTTTATGGAAGAATGGTGAGGCCCTTCATCCACAGCCGGATGGTTAAAGAAAACATCAGCTTTTTCGGGGCTGCCAGTAGCGAACATATTCTTATCAGCGGCCTCGTCGGCTTCGTCATATATTTGGTCGGCGGTTTGTTCTGGGTCACTCGGAACTAGCGAATTATTAGTATGCTTCTGACAAGCAACTGTGATCCAAAGTCAACCTGCTATGCACTTAATGCCGATTCAGTAAAACTGCGCGGTTTGTCGCAACGGTTAGGGCAATATGAAGATAAGAATTACAGTTGGGAATTCTTCTACAGGTGAATGGGGTGAACCCCGCGAGATATTATTAATACCTTATTCAGAGGTTTTCCTAAATAAACATCCAGATTTGCCGACCATATCTGAAGGATTCGAAGAGCAATTCTCTATCGTGGATTATGAAATATCTATAAATGAAAATACTAGGGTATATGTCGATGCGCACTATACTATGGGAAATAATGGCATAAGTATTATTGTAAAACAAAATAATAAAAGTTTTGTTCAAGTATTGGGTCAAGCGACTGATGAATCAGGTAATGGATTATCTGTCATGTTTGTGCTGCCAGGGACAAGCATACCCGTCGATCTATGCTATGTGCCCTAACGAGACGCTCGTTCGGACGCAAATTAAGCTGTGGGCCATTTGCGCTTTCCTGCTTAAACGTAGAATGCCAATCAGTGAATAATGATATGAAAAAAAATCCGACAAGGAAATGGAGTAACGAATGATTCCAAGATGGCTGGTAGCCTTTGGTTTCTCCTTTGTAATATTGCTCTCCGGCTGCACTGGTGCTCCACCCAGGCCGACGGATATCACTCGCAACGATTACGGACCGGCTAAGCAGTATCTGTCCGCCATTATTAAGCAAGACATGGCAAAACACGACGTTAAGGGTCTGAGCATCGCACTCATCGATGATCAGGAAGTTGTCTGGACAGAGGGTTTCGGCTATGCCGATGTCGCCAATCAGGTGCCTGCAACCGCTGACACGGTGTATCGAATTGGCTCGATCTCCAAGGTGGTGACAGCCACTGAGATTATGCGACTGGCCGAGCAGGGCAAGGTCGACCTGGACAAAGCGGTCACAGTGTATGTGCCGGAATTCTCTATCCACAATCGTTTTCCCCACAGCAAGCCCATCACCCTGCGCGCCTTGCTTGCGCATCATTCGGGATTGCCGTCGGATGTGCTCAAGGGCATGTGGGTCGACCATCCCGTCTCGCTTGCAGAGTATGTCACGGCATTGCGTGAGGAGAGTCTTGCGAGTCCGCCACAATCGCTTTACAGGTATTCCAACATCGACTTCAGCTTGCTCGGAAAGGTGATCGAGAACGTTGAACAGCAGGAATTCTCCAGCGCCATGCAGCGCAATATGCTGACGCCCGTGGGGATGCTGGATTCTTCCTTCCAGCTCACGCCGGATATAGAGCGCCGCTATGCACGCGCCTACCGCAATGGAAAAGAAACGGCACGCTTATCGCTGCGTGATATACCCGCTGGCGGCATGCTGTCCAGCGTGAACGACATGAGCCGTTGGTTGCGCTTTATTTTTGCCGATGGAAGAGCGCAGGGCGTGCAGCTCATTCAGCCTAAAACATTGCACGAGATGTTCAAGCCACAGTTCGAAGGCATTGAATTGGATTTCGGCCACAAGATTGGCATGGCCTGGATGTTGAGCGGCCTATCCATCCCGAGTGGTCAGCCGCTGGCGTGGCACAACGGCGGGTTTCATCCTTATCAGGCACACCTTTCGCTGCTGCCCGAACAGAAGCTCGGTGTCATTATTCTTGCCAACAGTGATGAGGCATCTCAGTTCATCTCCAAGCTTGGCACCAGCGTGCTCGAACTCGCCTACGAGACCAAGTATGGTGCACCCCCGCCGCAGGATTCGGTGAAGCGGGCACCCGATCCAGTGCAGATACCACATGACGAACTCGTCCGCTACTCCGGCCACTACGTGATGTTCAATGGCCAGCTGGGTTCCATTACCGTTAATGGCGATCAACTCGAGACCTCACTGTTTGGCAGGAGTTTTACATTGCAACCGGTTAGTGCTGACACCTTCATACCGAAGGCGAACGTGGCATTTGGTTTGATCTCTATCCCAATCGATACGTTATCCCTTCGATTTCAAACGGTGCAGGGAAAGGACGTGGCCGTGCTGGGCGGACTGCCCGCCCCTATTGCCTTCGAACGGGTACGCCGCACCGAAATACCCAACGCCTGGCGCAAGAGAATGGGCAAGTATCAAACAGACACAACCAATGAGCAGTTCGATTTCAATGAGGCAGAGCTCACGACCGAATCGGGAATTCTGGTGTTTAAAACGGTACTCGCATCAAAGAACAGTGTTGATTCAGTGTCAAACGCAACCATTGCTTTGCAGGCGATCTCGGATCACGAGGCTGTTGTAGCAGGGATCGGAAACGGTGAGGGAGGTGTGGTACGCGCAGTGGATTCAGAGAACGGTACGGAACTGGTCTATTCTGGATTCCAATTCACCCGCATTGGAATTCGCTGAAGCTGTGGTGCCCACCACGAGGAGACATCAAACCAGGCTATTTCAGTGGACACAACAAGCCGTGTCGTTGATTTGCAGGGTTATGTGACAAAGTGAAATTACATTCGTAGGAAATAATAATGGAAGAAAATATACGGATTCACTACCTGGAAGTCGTAACTCCGAATGTTGAACATTTGTGCGCATCATATTCTCAAACACTGGATATATCATTTGGCGATGCGGTAGCAGAATTGGGTGGCGCTCGGACAGCCGCTCTTTCTGGTGGTGGAACGCTAGGAATACGAGCCCCAATGCATGACACTGAAGAACCTGCAACACGACCGTACTACCTCGTGACCAATATAGACAAAGCTGTAAGCGAGGCGAAAGAATCAGGAGCAAAAATAGCCGTTCCACCAATGGAAATCCCTGGTCGAGGTAGATGTGCAATTATAATATTCGGCGGCATCCAAAGTGGGTTTTGGCAGGTCTAGGTCACAATGTCACATAGCAATATGCTCCACCCGATTCGTCACCGCTGCGTGGTTCCTTTGGGGTGAGCTTGATCGTCAAGTGTAACCAGGTAAAACAAGGAGGCGTCATGAAGACAATGAGCTGCAAGCAACTCGGCGGGGCCTGTGACATGGAATTCCATGCAGAGACATTCGAAAAAATAGCAGAATTAAGTAAGCAACATGGTATTGAAATGTACCAAAAGAATGACGTCGCACACGTGGATGCAATGAAAAAAATGCAAGAGCTGATGATGAGTCCGGATGAGATGAAAAAGTGGTTCGACTCAAAACGTCAGGAATTTAATGATTTGCCTGAAGACTGATTGACTGCCGGGGATTCATGCCCCTGATCCTGTGTGCCGCTACGAAGGTTGATGCACAGCAGGGTGCGACGTCATCAAGGGTTCCGGTATGTAGTTCAGTTGTCTTTTCCAACTGTCAGCAACTCCCTGAGGATCCCCTCGTACATCGCTGACAGCTGATCCAGTTCCTCCACACCCACGTGCTCGTCGATCTTGTGGATGCTGGCGTTGCGCGGGCCGAGCTCGATCACCTGGGCGCCGGTGGGGGCGATGAAGCGGCCGTCCGAGGTGCCGCCGGCGGTGGACAGTTCGGTATCGAAGCCCATCACCTGTTTGATCGCTGCCCGGGTGGCGTTCACCAGTTCGCCCGCGGGTGTGAGGAAGGGTTTGCCGGACAGGGTCCATTCGATGTCGTAGTCCAGACCATGGCGGTCGAGTATCTCCGCCACCTGTCGTTCGATCTTGTGGTGATTGGTTTCGGTGCTGTAGCGCAGGTTGAAGATCACCTCCAGTTCGCCGGGGATGACGTTGGTGGCACCGGTGCCGCCGTGGATGTTGGTGATCTGCAGGGTGGTGGGTGGGAAGAATTCATTGCCCTGGTCCCATTCCACGGCGACCAGTTCGGCCAGCGCGGGCATGGCCTGGTGGATGGGGTTGCGCGCCAGGTGCGGGTAGGCCACATGGCCCTGGATACCCTTGATCAGCAAGCGGCAGCCGTGGCTGCCGCGACGTCCATTCTTCACCACGTCGCCCACCACGTCGGTGGATGAGGGCTCGCCCACCAGGCACCAGTCGATCTTCTCGTCACGCGCCTCCAGGGTCTCGATGACCTTCACCGTGCCATCGATCGCCGGACCCTCCTCGTCGCTGGTGATAAGGAAGGCGATGCTGCCCTTGTGATCCGGGTGGGCGGCGACGAAGCGCTCGCAGGCGGTGACCATGGCCGCCAGCGAGCCCTTCATGTCCGCCGCGCCGCGGCCGTAGAGCACGCCGTCGCGGATCTCGGGCTTGAAGGGGTGGGACTGCCAGCGCTCCACCGGCCCGGTGGGCACCACGTCGGTGTGGCCGGCGAAGCAGAACACGGGGCCTTCGCTGCCGCGCCGGGCCCAGAAATTGTCCACCTCGCCGAAGCGCATGCGTTCCACCTGGAAGCCGATGGCCTCCAGACGGGCGATCATCAGTTCCTGGCAGCCCATGTCGTCCGGGGTGACGGAGGGGCGGCTGATCAGGTCGATGGCAAGGTCGAGGGTGTCGGACATAGTGTTCTCTATTTGAAGATGGCTTCGTACTGCTCGGGCTTGAAGCCCACGTGGATGGCGTCGCCGGTATCGAGCACCGGGCGCTTGATTATGGAAGGTGTCTCCAGCATCAGAGCGATGGCGCTATCCCGGTCGATGCTGTCCTTGATCTGTTGGGGCACCTTGCGCCACATCATGCCGCGGCGGTTGAGCAGAGGCTCCCAGCCCACCTGGTCGATCCAGCCGCGCAGGGTGGCCTCGTCGATGCCGGCCTTCTTGTAGTCGTGGAATTCAAAGTCGATGCCATGATCCTTCAGCCAGGAACGGGCTTTTTTCATGGTATCGCAGTTGGGTATGCCGTAGAGCTTGATCATGTGTGCGAACCGTAGGGCGGGTTAGCAAAGCGTAACCCGCCGTTTTCCGGGGTGGTCATTGTCGGGTTACGGCGCTGCGCGCCTAACCCGACCTACGAGCGATCAGATATCGCGCAGCAGCTCGTTGATGCCGACCTTGGAGCGGGTCTTCTCGTCCACCTTCTTCACGATCACCGCGCAGTAGAGGCTGTACTTGCCGTCCTTGGAGGGCAGGTTGCCGGACACCACCACCGAGCCGGCGGGCACGCGGCCGTAGAGGATCTCGTCCTTCTCGCGGTCGTAGATGCGGGTGGACTGGCCGATGTAGACACCCATGGAGATCACTGCGCCTTCCTCGACGATCACACCCTCGACCACCTCGGAGCGGGCGCCGATGAAGCAGTTGTCCTCGATGATGGTGGGAGCGGCCTGCAGGGGCTCGAGCACGCCGCCGATGCCGACGCCGCCGGACAGGTGCACGTTCTTGCCGATCTGGGCGCAGGAGCCGACGGTGGCCCAGGTGTCGACCATGGTGCCGGAATCCACATAGGCACCGATGTTGACGTAGGAGGGCATCAGCACGGTGCCGGGGGCGATGTAGGAGCCCTGACGCGCGGTGGCGGGCGGCACCACGCGCACGCCGCCGTCGCGGAAGTCGCGCGAGTTCATGTCGGCGAACTTGGAGGGCACCTTGTCATAGTAGTTGGTGAAGCCGCCCTTCATGAACTCGTTGTCGTTGATGCGGAACGACAGCAGCACGGCCTTCTTGGCCCACTCGTTGACCACCCAGTCGCCGTCCTTTTTCTCGGCCACCCGCAGCGAGCCGTTGTCGAGCTGATTGATGGTCTCCATCACCGCATCGCGCACCACGGTGTCGACGTTGCGCGGGGTGATCTCGGCGCGGTTCTCGAACGCCTCTTCGATAATGGATTTGATGTCGCTCATGGGATGTTCCCCTTGTTCGGTTGATTCGGTTTGTTAATCGGTTTGTTAAAAGGATTCGATATAGGCGCGGATGCGCCCGGCGGCGTCCACGCACTCGTCCAGTGGCGCCACCAGGGCCATGCGGATGCGCCCGGCACCCGGGTTGTCGCCGTCCACCGTGCGCGACAGATAGCTGCCGGGCAGCACGGTGACATGCTGTTGTTCGAACAGTCCGCGGGCGAAGGCGTCGTCCGGGATGGGCGTCTGCGGCCACAGGTAGAAGCCGGCGTCGGGCCGTTGCAGTGGCAGCAGGCCGTCGAGGATGTCCAGCACCGCGTCGAACTTCTCGCGGTAGAGGGCGCGGTTGTGCGCCACGTGGGTCTCGTCGTGCCAGGCGGCGATGCTGGCGACCTGGTGCTGCAGGGGCATGGCGCAACCATGGTAGGTGCGGTAGCGCAGGAAGTCGGCCAGCACCGCGGCATCGCCGGCGACAAAGCCCGAACGCAGGCCCGGTGCGTTGGAACGCTTGGACAGGCTGTGGAACACCACGCAACGTCTGTAATCGGTGTTGCCCATCGCGGCGGCGGCCTGCAGCAGGCCCACCGGCGGGTTGTCCTCGTCGAAATAGATCTCGGAATAACACTCGTCGGCGGCGATGACGAAGTCGTGCTGCTCCGCCAGCCCGATGAGTCGCTGCAGCTCCGCCATGGGGATCACCGCGCCGGTTGGGTTGCCGGGCGAACACAGATAGAGCAGCTGGCAGCGATCCCAGGTGGCCGCGTCCACCGCGTCGAAGTCGGGCAGGAAGCCGGTCTCGGCCCTGCAGGCAAGAAAGTGCGGCTCGGCACCGGCCAGCAGCGCCGCACCCTCGTAGATCTGGTAGAAGGGGTTGGGCATCAGCACCAATGGGTCGGGCCGGCTGCGGTCGACCACCGCCTGGGCGAAGGCGAACAGGGCCTCGCGGGTGCCGTTGACCGGCAGCGCGTTATGCTCGGGATCGAGGCTGCCAGCAGGCAGTTCGAAGCGGCGGGTGAGCCAGTCGCAGATGGCCTGGCGCAGGTTTTCCGTGCCCTTGGTGGTGGGGTAGGCGGACAGATGGTGCAGATGGCTCAGCACCGCTTCGGTGATCAGCTTCGGTGTGGCATGCTTGGGCTCGCCGATGGACAGGGCGATGTGCTCCAGCGCAGGCGGGGTCACGCCGGCCTTGAGCGCTTTCAGCTTCTCGAAGGGGTAGGGCTGGAGTTTCTGCAGATCGCCATTCATGCCAGGGATGCCTGAGATTCAACGGGGCCGGATCAGCCGGCGAAGCCGCCGATTATATGACTACTGACAGCCGCCCACCAATCCGAGCAGCCCGACCGGTGCTCAGCCTGCTCTATGCCGCGACCTTCTGGGGACTGGTCTGGTACCCGCTGCGCTATCTCGAGCAGGCGGGCATCAGCGGCACCTGGGTGAACCTGATCAGCTATGCCAGCGCCTCGCTGGTGATGCTGCCCCTGCTGTGGCGGCCAGGCACCTGGCGGGTGCGCCCTTCGCCGGGCTGGCTGGCGGTGCTGGCGCTGTCCGCCGGCTGGGCCAATGTCGCCTTCGTGCTGGCGGTGCTGCAGGGCGAGGTGGTGCGGGTGCTGCTGCTGTTCTATCTGTCGCCGGTGTGGGCCACCCTGCTGGGCTGGCTGCTGCTGCGTGAGCGGCCCGAATGGGTGACCCTGCTGACCATCCCGCTCGGCCTGCTCGGGGCCTTCGCCATGCTCTGGGCGCCTGGTGTCGGCCTGCCCTGGCCCCTGCAGGGGGCGGACTGGCTGGCGCTGACGGCCGGTATTGCCTTCGCCCTGTCCAATGTCGCCACCCGGCAGATGGCGCAGGTCGCCGTGCGGCTCAAGACCTTTGCGGCCTGGATCGGTGTGGTGCTGATCGCCGGCTCCATGATTGCCTATGCCGGCGAACCGCTGCCTGACACCACGATGATGGCCTGGGGTGGTGCGGTGCTGCTGGGGGCGCTGGGCTTCTTCACCGTCACGCTGGGCACGGTGTACGGCGTCAGCCATATGCCGGTGCAGCGCTCGGCGGTGATCATGCTGTTCGAGATCGTCGCAGGTGGTCTGTCCGCCTGGTGGCTGGCCGGCGAGTCCATGGGTCTGCGCGACTGGATTGGCGGCACGCTCATCGTTGCCTCGGGTCTGGTGGCGGCGATGCGGGCCCCTGATTGATGAGTCCGGCGCGGTCCCTGGGTTATGCTCCGGGGCCCAGCCACTCACCCGGTCCCAGGCGATGCCTATTCAGCAGATCCATCATGTCAGTTTCATCGTCGCCGATACGGCCCGCGCGCTGGCCTTTTATCGGGACCAGCTGGGCCTGGAGGTGGACGGGCGGCGTCCCGATCTCGGCTATCCCGGCGCCTGGTTGAATCTCGGCGCGTCGCAGATCCATCTGCTCGAGCTGCCCAATCCCGACCCGACGACGGGCCGCCCCGGCCACGGCGGGCGTGATCGCCACGTCGCCTTTTCGGTTACCGGGCTGGACTCGCTGGCGGCGAGGCTGGAGGCGGCGGGGGTGGCGGTCACCCGCTCCAGGTCCGGGCGTGAGGCCTTTTTCTGTCGTGACCCGGACGGCAATGCGCTGGAATTCGTCGCTGTGGCGGGAGAGGGCTGATGGGCAGCGCGGCGACGGCTCAGGCGCTTGGGTTGAGCCTGTCGAGCAGTTCCTGCCGGAGCGCGTCGAGCAGGGTCTCGTCCAGTAGGGGCTGGTTGTTGTTGTCGGTGATGTAGAAGAAGTCGTCGACATCGGCGCCGTAGGTGGCGATCTTGGCGTGGGTGAGGCTGATGCCGAGGCGTGTGAACACCCAGCCGACGATGGACAGCAGACCAGGGCTGTCGGTGGCCTTGAGATGCAGCACGGTACGCTGGTTCTGCTGGTCCTGGCTGATCTCCACCGATGGCGGACTGATGAAGTGCTTGAGTGCACGGGGCAGCGAACGGCAGCTGCTGGCTTCCTCTTCGGGGCTCTGCTGCAGCTGCTGCTGGAGCCGCAAGAGGATCTCGTCGCCCCGTTCGCCGGGTTCGATGTAGCTGCCGTCCCCCTCGAGCAGGAAGAAGCTGTTCATGGTCAGTCCATTGTCCAGGGTCTGGATCAGCGCGCCCTGGATATTGAGTCCGAGCTGGTCGAGCAGGGCGGTGGTGTTGGCGAACAGGCAGGCGCGGTCCCTGCAGATGACCAGTAGCTCGTTGCAGCCGCGCTGGGCTTCGGTGCGCAGCTCGACCATCGGCAGGTTCTCCGGCCGCTGCTGTGCCAGCAGCGCCATCTCGGTGTGCCAGATGATCTCGTCGGTGTTGGCCTGCAGGAAATAGTCCAGGCTCATCGCCATCCAAAGGGAGGTTATGGCCTCCAGCTCGATCCCCTTGTGCAGCAGCGCGGCGCGAGCGCTGGCCTGCTTCTCCTGGATGATCTCGTCCTGTTCCTGGGGGCTCTCCAGGCCGCGCTGCAGCGCCTGCTGGGTGGCGCGATAGAGCTGGCCGAGCAGCGAGGCCTTCCAGGAATTCCAGCGTGCCGGGTTGGTGGCGCGGATGTCGGCCACGGTGAGCAGGTAGAGGTAGTCCAGCCGCACCAGGGTCTTCACCTTGCGGGCGAAGGCCTGCACGACATCGGGGTCCTCGATGTCCATCTGCTGGGCGGTGTGCGACATCGTCAGGTGTTCCAGCACCAGCCAGGCGACCAGCTCGGTGTCCCAATCCGGGAGCTGGTGCTGGCGGCAGAATTCACGCGCATCCACCTCGCCCAGCACCGCGTGGTTGCCGCCACGGCCCTTGGCGATGTCGTGGAACAGGCCGGCGACATAGATCAGCTCGGGCTTCGGCAGGCG
>JANTHH010000094.1 GCA_024762485.1 Chromatiales bacterium | reverse complement strand
CAGCTCGGCAGCGATCTCGGCCAGGGTCTCGCGTTTCACCAGGTGGGCGCGCATGCGACTGAGCTGTCCTTCGTCGGCATCCGGATAGTGGTGGTAGAGATGGTCCGCGATGCGCATGCCGAGGATGGCGTCACCGAGGAATTCGAGCCGCTCGTTGTTGCGCGCGGCTGCACTGCGATGCGTCAGTGCCTGGTGCAGCAGGCCCTTGTCCTTGAATGGCTGGGCCAGGGATTTTTCGAGATGACGGAGATCCACGCCTGTTACAGGACGATGTGGTCATCGAAGGTCAGCACGATATCCACATTGCCCAGCACGTGCTCGCGCACTTCGTAGGCGATGCGCACCTCCATGCCGTTCTGCTTCTTGGTGAAGCGGATATTCTTCGGATCAAAATCGTAGATGTTGTTGATTCTGAAGCGGCGCTTGAGCAGTTTGCGGATCTCGGCCGGTGACTTGTCCCGCATGCTCCGGTCCTCCTCCATCTGCATCAGGACTTTCTTGATCGAATAATGGTTGATGTAACTCGGCAGCACCTTGAGGCCGATCATGATGAAAAAGCCGACCACACCGAGGATCACCAGGATACTGATGAAGGTCATCCCCTGCTGCTTGTTCCGATAATTCATCCTGACCCTCCTCCTGTGCAATAGACACCTGCCTCGGGTGCATTGTAGCGACCCGGTAATGCCGGCGTTACCTGATCTTCTGACCGATACGATCCCAGCCGATGAAACCGTCCGGTGAGGTGTTGATACTGAACCAGATGATCATTGCCCGCCCAACCAGGTTTTCCTCCGGCACCAGACCCCAGCAGCGACCATCGTTGCTGTCGTCACGATTGTCGCCCATGGCAAAATAAAAGCCCTCGGGCACCGTCAGTCCACCATCTGCCAGGTAGTTGCAGGCGGGGCTGTAATCAGGTGCAAAGGGATTGATCAGCACCGAGTGCACCACGCCGGTCAAATCCTCCTCCGCCTCCAGACTGCCGCGACTCCTGCCCGACGGGTCGACGCCGCGGTAGGGGGCCAGCGGTTTCAACGGCATCGGCTCGCCGTTGATGAACAGGGTCTTGCGCCTGTAATCCACGTGATCGCCGGGCACACCGACAATGCGTTTGATGAAGTCCACGCTGGGATCCTTCGGAAAACGGAACACGGCCACATCCCCGCGCTCCGGCTCTTCCGTGTCGATGACCTTGGTATGGATCACCGGAAGGCGGACACCATAGGAGAACTTGTTGACGAGGATGAAGTCACCCGCCAGCAGTGTCGGCATCATCGAGCCAGAGGGGATGCGAAACGGTTCGGCAACGAAAGATCGCAGTACCAGTACCACGAGGAAGATCGGAAAAAACGAGCGAGAATATTCGAGCAGCAATGGCTGCTGCTGTCCGCCGATCTGCATGTCCTTCGGCGTGCCGCGTCTCGAGAACAGTGCGTAGCCCAGCCAGATGACACCGGACAGCACGGTGGCAAAGGTCAGCCCGGCCTCGATGCCGTAGCTGAAGACCAGCCACACCAGTGCGGCCGCGGCGGCCAGTAACAATGAAATCTGCATCTGCGAATTATCCTTATATCAATGATGTTGTGTCAGTTGTCCTTGCCGACATGCAAAACCGCCAGGAAGGCTTCCTGGGGGATCTCGACACTGCCCACCTGTTTCATCCGCTTTTTTCCGGCCTTCTGTTTCTCCAGCAGTTTGCGTTTGCGGCTGACGTCGCCGCCGTAGCATTTGGCGGTAACGTTTTTGCGCAGCGCCTTGACCGTAGTGCGGGCGATGATCTTGCTGCCGATGGCCGCCTGTATGGCGACCTCGAACATCTGCCGGGGGATGATCTCTTTCATCCGCTCTGTGAGCTCCCTGCCCCGCGATTCGGCGTGATCCCGGTGGACGATCAGGGACAGTGCATCCACCTTGTCACCGTTGATCAGGATATCCAGCTTGACCAGGGCAGCGGGTTCGAAGCGTTTGAACTCGTATTCGAACGAGGCATAGCCCCGACTGACCGATTTGAGTCGATCGAAGAAATCCAGCACTACCTCGTTCAGCGGCAACTCGTAGACCAGTTGTACCTGGCCACCGAGATACTGCATGTTCTTCTGCACCCCGCGTTTTTCCACGCACAGGTTGATGACATTGCCGAGATATTCCTGGGGCACGAGGATGTGCGCCTCGATGATCGGCTCGCGGATCTCCTCGATCAGATTCGGCTCCGGCAGGTCCGCGGGATTGTCGATCATCTGCGTCTGTCCATCCTTGCCAACCACTTCGTAGATGACTGTCGGCGCGGTGGTGATCAGGTCCAGATCGTATTCGCGCTCCAGCCGCTCCTGCACGATCTCCATGTGCAGCATGCCGAGGAAGCCGCAGCGGAAGCCGAAACCGAGGGCTTGGGAGGTTTCCGGCTCGAAGTGCAGTGCCGCATCGTTGAGCCGCAACTTCTTCAGCGCATCGCGGAAGGACTCATAGTCATCGGCATTGACCGGGTAGAGACCCGCGAACACACGCGGCCGCATCTCCTTGAAACCCGGCAGCGCCTCGGAGGCGGGGCGGTCGACATGGGTAATGGTGTCACCCACTGGTGCGCCGTCGATTTCCTTGATGCCAGCGATCACGAAGCCCACCTCACCGGTGCCGAGCACCTTCCTGTCCTCGCGCTTGGGCGAGAACACGCCGACCTTTTCGACCTGATAGGGCCGGCCGGTGGACATGATCTTTATCTTGTCCTTGGGCCTGATCTCGCCATTGACTACCCGGATCAGCGAATAGACGCCGACGTAAGGGTCGAACCAGGAGTCGATGATCAGCGCCTGCAGGGCCCCTTTCTCGTCCCCTTCCGGTGGCGGGATACGCTTGACCAGCGTCTCCAGCAGTTCCGGAATGCCCTCGCCCGTCTTTGCACTGACCCGCTCGGCATCGTGAGCCTCGATGCCGATGATCTCCTCGATCTGCCGGATCACCCGCTCGGGATCTGCTGATGGCAGGTCGATCTTGTTCAGGACCGGCACCACCTCTAGCCCCTGGTCGATGGCGGTATAGCAGTTCGCCACGCTCTGGGCCTCGACTCCCTGCGCGGCGTCGACCACCAGCAGCGCACCTTCACAGGCCGCGAGCGAACGCGAGACCTCGTAGGAGAAATCCACGTGGCCGGGGGTGTCGATGAAGTTCAGTTCGTAGGTCTCACCATCCTGCGCGGTGTAGTTCAGGGTGACGCTTTGCGCCTTGATGGTGATCCCGCGCTCACGTTCCAGATCCATTGAATCGAGCACCTGGGCATCCATCTCGCGCTCGCTCAGGCCACCGCAGTTCTGGATAAAGCGGTCCGCGATAGTCGATTTGCCATGATCAATATGGGCAATGATGGAAAAATTTCGAATCTTGCTGAGATCGGTCATGACGGGGCGACACCAGGGGGATCAAGAGAGGCTTGCCATGTGAAATGGCCGACGGCAGATTATAACGGACTGGGAGCGGCGCCGAAACAAGCGCTGACAGCCTCGCGATCAAGCCGGTACTGGCAGAGCACCCGGCCATCGACCACCAGCACGGGCACCCGGGAACCATAGCGCTGCTGCAGGGCCGGAGAGGTGTCGACATCGATCCATTGCATCTGCTCCATCACCCGGGGCCAGCCCGCATGCAGTGCGGCTGCCATCTCCTCACAGAGATGGCAGCCGTTGCGATAATAGAAATGGATGACTGGCTGGCTTGTCAATCCTTTGCAGGGACCTTCAGCGCGAGGAAACTCGGTCCGCCATCGCGGCGCACGAGGACAGCCACAGTCTTGCCTGCCGGGAGATCATCCACAAGTTTCTCGAACTGCTTGGCATCGTTCACCTTGTGACCGTTGATCATGAGGATGAAGTCACCCTTGTGGATACCCGCAGACTTGGCTGCACCCTTGTGCACCTCGGTGACCAGCACGCCCTTGCTGTCGCCCAGGTCCAGACGCTTGCGCTGGGCTTCACTGGGATCGGCCACCACCAGGCCGAGACGATCCGCCTCGATGCCCTTGGACTGACCATGTGCTGCGAGCTTTTCCTCTGCAGGCAATTCGCCCAGCTTGACGGTCAGTGTCAACTCCTTGCCGTTGCGCAGGATGCGCAGCCTGGCCTTCTCATTGGCCTTGCTGAGCCCCACCATCGGCGGAAGCTCGGAAGACTTCTGCAACCGCTTGCCATTGAAGGAGAGAATGACATCACCTACCTGGATCCCTGCAGCCTGCGCCGGCGAATCCGGCACCACCTCGGCAACCAGCGCGCCCTGGGGATGATCGAGACCGAAGGTGTCGGCCAGTTCACGGGTCACGTCCTGGATCAGCACCCCGAGATAACCCCGTGACACCTTGCCGGTCGTGCGCAGCTGTTCGACCACGTTCATCGCCAGTTCGACGGGGATGGCGAATGAAAGACCCATGTAGCCACCGGTCTCGCTGTAGATCTGTGAATTGATGCCGACCACCTCACCGTCCATGTTGAACAGGGGGCCTCCGGAGTTGCCCGGGTTGATGGCTACGTCGGTCTGGATGAACGGCACATAGTTATCGGACGGCAGGCTACGTCCCTTGGCACTGACGATCCCCTGCGTCACCGTGTGATCAAAGCCGAAGGGTGAGCCGATTGCCAGCACCCACTCGCCGACCTCAAGCTCACTGCTTTTTCCGATCCTGACGGTCGGCAGATCCTTGGCGTCTATCTTCAGCAGCGCGACGTCGCTCGCCTCATCCGAGCCAATGACCTCGGCATCATAGGAACGACGATCGGTCAGCCGCACAACAATGCTGTCCGCTTTGGTGATCACGTGATGGTTGGTAAGGATGTAGCCATCGCTGGAAATGATGAAGCCGGAACCCAATGAACGGGCCTCCTGCTCCTGCAGGTCGCCCTCGCCGTTGCCACCTGGTGCCCCGAAGAAACGACGGAAAAAGTCGTTGAAGGGGCTGTCCTCGGGCAGGTCGGGGATGGTGAACCCGGGTGGCAGTGCAGGATGACCATGAGCCGATATGGTCTGAGTGGTGCTGATGTTGACCACGGCCGGGCTGTTGTCCTTGGCCAGATCGACAAAGTCGGGCAGGCGCGAGGCTGCCGAACCGACGGAAAACGTCAGCGCCAACAGCAGCATCAATGGTTGTGTGAGTAATAACAGGGCTTTGCGTTTCATCTTCAATTCCAGAAAGCGTTGTTGATCATTGTTGATTGAATGACTGCGACGACAGGCCGACTACGGGTGCCGGCATGATGCGTATGACCTGGGGATAGTAGCGGCGGTCATGGCTGCGCCACCGACCATAACGCCCTACCCCGTAGAGGCCTGTGGCGATGCCTGATAGACCACCGATGATGGCGGCAAGTTCCCCGCTCACCATGCCGCTGACTTCGCCGGCCCACTCACCAAACAGTGCGCCACCTATCAGGCCAACCAGTGGCCAGAGGTAGATCACCACAGAGGCATTGCGCAGGGCGCTGTCATCCAGGCCGACGATGACGGTATCGCCCACCCGGGCACGTGCGGTATTGATCGCCTGGATACGGTTGGTCCGCTGTGGAAAGAAACGCGCGATGGTCGCTGTCCCACAGGCCTGCTTGGCCTGGCAACTGCCGCAACTCGAGATGCGTTCGACATCGACTTCGGCGACCCCGTTGCGCACGGCATGGACCCGGCCCGATTGCTCGATCATCGCTCAGCCCTCCCGTAGCTTCATGCCCTCTAGCAGCATGGCGAGGGTCTTCCTCGGTACCTCGCCCACTGCGGTGACCTGGTATTGACCTATCTCGCGGCCATAGGCCTGCACTGACCCCATGCTCGACCAGCCGTGGAAGGAAACACTGGGTTGACGTTCAGCATAGACCGAAATGGAGGCCAGGCCATCACTGAAGATGAAATGCTCCACCACATCGCGACCAGGGCTGTAGCGATAGCGGCGCATCAGTAGCTCGAAACCGGCTGGAACATTGGCAAATTGCCACAGGCTCGGGTGCATACGGCGGGGCGGCGACTCTGCATCCGGTGGCGGCCTCTTGCCGGCATCCTCATTGGATACGGAGATGGGCGTATGTGGATCGTGCACGTCGTCACCGATGTGTATGTCGGTGAACAGTATCTGGCTGACTGTCTTGCCCTGATCATTGACTGTCAGTGTGCGCAACGGCAGGCCATGGGCGATGTCCAGTGCCAGGCTGTAACCATAACGCAGGTCATCCTTGGGGATGATGTAGACCTGCTGTGCCTGGCGGCCGGTGACGCGGGTCTTGCCGGCCAGTTTGAAGCGGTAGTGCTGCTCGATCTTCTGCAGGCGGATCGGCGGCAGTGGCGAAAAGCGCCGGCCCGCCGGTCGGGTATCTTCCTTGATGAAGCCGTCCTGGCCCTGGATCCGGCAGATCACCACATCCTGCTCACGTATGACCTCGCGGGCCTTGCCGTTGAGGGAGAGCAACCGCTCGTGTTCATGGCCACCATCGACCGTGTGGACGATATACATGGCCTCGAGACTGTCGCCTGCCTGGTAGACGAAATGACCTTCGTAGTTCTGTTCCCGCACCGCGCGGTTCATCACCTCCAGCCAATTGTAGGCCTCATCATCGGCGGCATGGCCCGGTGTGGAAAGCAGCAGGAGCGGCAATACGACCGCGGCGAGGTTCTTGCGGATCAATTTATTGATCACCGTCGTAGCTGACGAAGCTGGCATAGGGCAGCAAGCTGGGCGCCCCTCCCTGGACGGCGAATTCGCTGTGGTCGGCCAGATAGCTGTTGAGCTTGTCCTCGACCGCCGGCTGACCATCCGTCCAGCGGGTACCCTCGGAGAGCTCCATGCTGACCGGGGTGGTGACCAGGGCCACGCCGCCGCCCGCATCGGCCGCGCCCGGCACGGAGGAAGACTGCATCAGGGCCGGGGCGAACATCACGGCGAGGGCCGCCACCGAGGCGGCGATGGCGATGCCGGCAGCGGGGCGCCACCAGCGTTCGACGCTCTGGCCGGAATGGCGCGGTGGCGGTGCGAGTACCGTCGGCTCATCCGCCAGCTGGCGACTGACGCGCAGATGAATGTCCAGGGCCTGATGATGGATTCCCTCCCCGCGCAGGGCCGGACCGATGAGGCCGTAGCGTGCCACCGTCGCCTCGAGTTCCGGATCACCCGCCAGGTGGCGAAGCATGTCGTCGGTTTCCCGTTGGCCACCTTCGCCATCAAGCAAGGCAGACAGGCGTTCTTTTTGCTGGCTATTCATCGGTTTTTCCATCCTGCTCACGGGTTCAGCAAGGGCTTCAGGTTGTTGTCAATGGCGTCACGGGCACGGAATATCCGCGAACGCACGGTGCCGATCGGGCAATCCATGGCCTTGGCGATCTCGTCGTAGCTCAGGCCTTCCAGTTCACGCAAGGTGATCGCGGTGCGCAGCTCGTCAGGCAGCGACTCGATCGTCTGCTGGATGTTGCGTGCGATCTCATCCTCCAGCATCAGGCTCTCCGGCGTGGCGTTCTCCTTCAACCGGGTGCCGACGTCCATCTGCTCGGCGACTTCCGCCTCCACATCATCATTCGGCGGCCGCCGGCCCTGGGTAGCCAGGTGATTCTTCGCCGTATTGGCCGCGATGCGATACAGCCAGGTATAGAAGGCGCTGTCGCCGCGAAACTTCGGCAACGCCCGATAGGCCTTGATAAAGGCCTCCTGGGTGACATCCAGAACCTCGGACGGGTCACGGATATAACGGGAAACGAGATTCGCCACCTTCTGCTGGTACTTGAGCACCAACAGATCAAAGGCCTTCTTGTCACCCCGCTTGACCCGTTCAACCAGTTCCTGGTCTGCCTGCTTGTTATTCATCGGGGCAACGACCCCGACGAGCACCGCTCACCTGCCAGTTCATTCACACACCATTGACCCGGGGGGAAGGGAAAAGTTCTGTCCCGCCATGACTTGGCGGGATATTGACTAAGGGCTGACGGGTGGCGTGGCATATTGCGGCTTGAGTATGTTCGTGAGGCCCCATCTGGGCTAGGATTCGGGGCTTCACCGGCAATTTACAGTGACCGCACCGAACGCAGCGCCGATTATGGACGCTGCGCGGGGCGGTAGCAATCGACCTCCATGCCCGAATCCCCTGATCATTTCGATGTCCTCATCCTCGGCAGTGGTGCAGCCGGCCTCAGTCTTGCCCTGCGTCTGCCTGCGGACCTGAGTGTTGCGGTGGTGGCCAAGCGCGAACTCAGCGAGGGCAATACCCTCTATGCCCAGGGGGGGATCTCTGCCGTGCTCGACGCCGGGGATTCGGTGGAATCCCACGTCCGCGACACCCTCATTGCCGGTGCCGGGTTGTGCGACCCGGAGGTGGTACGGACCGTGGTCGAGCGTGGTGCCGAAAACATCCGCTGGCTGCTCGACCAGGGGGTGCAGTTCACCCGCTCACCGGCGACCGGCACCTCGGGTTACCACCTGACACGCGAGGGCGGCCATACCCACCGCCGCGTGGTGCATGCTGCGGATGCCACCGGCAAGGTGGTGGAAACCACCCTGGTGGACCGGGTGCGCCAGCGTCCTGGCCTGACGGTTATGGAAAATCATATCGCCATCGATCTGCTACGCTCTGACAAGATGGGGGAGAAGGGTCCGAGACGCTGTGTCGGTGCCTACCTGCTCAACCTGATGGATGGCCACGTCAGGGCCATCGGCGCACGCTTTGTCATTCTCGCCACTGGCGGTGCCAGCAAGGTCTATCTCTACACCAGCAACCCCGATGTGGCCACCGGCGACGGTATCGCAATGGCCTGGCGGGCCGGCTGCCGGGTGGCCAACATGGAGTTCATTCAGTTCCATCCCACCTGCCTCTATCATCCCCAGGCGAAATCCTTCCTGATCAGCGAGGCGGTGCGTGGCGAGGGTGGGCGCCTGCTGCTGCCCGACGGCACCCGCTTCATGCCTGACTTCGACGAGCGGGCCGAGTTGGCCCCGCGGGACATTGTTGCACGTGCCATCGACCACGAGATGAAACGCCTTGGCATCGACTGCGTGTATCTCGACATCAGTCACAAGCCGGCTGATTTCATCAAGGAACATTTTCCCACCATCTATGAACGCTGCCTGTCGCTGGGGCTCGACATCACCCGAGAACCCATCCCGGTGGTGCCTGCCGCCCACTACACCTGCGGTGGTGTGGTGAGTGATCACCATGCACGGGCCGACCTCCCCGGCCTCTATGCCATTGGCGAGACCGCCTATACCGGTCTGCACGGGGCCAACCGCATGGCCAGCAACTCGCTGCTGGAATGCCTGGTCTACAGCGAATTGGCGGCGGAGGACATCAGGCAACGGATGGACCAGGTGCCGCCCATCCCTCCTCTCCCCTCATGGGACGAGAGCCGGGTGACCGATTCCGACGAGGAGGTGGTGGTCTCGCACAATTGGGAGGAACTGCGGCGCTTCATGTGGGATTACGTCGGCATCGTGCGCAGCAACAAGCGGCTGGAGCGGGCCAAGCGGCGGGTCAACCTGCTGCGCCACGAGATCCGTGAGTACTACAGCAATTTCCGTGTCGAAAACGACCTGCTGGAGCTGCGTAACCTGGTGGAGGTCGCTGACCTGATCATCCAGGCGGCGCAGCATCGCAAGGAGAGTCGTGGACTGCATTTCAACATTGATTTTCCTGAACCCGACGAGTCCCAGCGCAAGCCGACCATCATGATTCCGGACAATTACGTGCCGCCCTCTTCCTCCTGAGTCGCCGGGTAGAGCGTCAGCCGCACCCGCAGCTGACGATGCACGGGTGCCGGCAACTGGTCGGCCAGCAGCAACAGCGCGCGGGGACCGCCGGCGGTGCCGGAAAAATGCACCAGGATGGCGGCGGGATTGTTCCAGACCACCCGGTAACGTTTCGGCCGATGCCATACCGAACGTCCATCCTGCAGGTGCCACTGGCGGTCACCCTCCCAGTAGAACTGCCTGCAGACCCGCCGGCCCCGTTGCTGCACGATCTGCCGCCATTGCCATGCCGCGCTACCGGTCAGCAGGGTCGCCATCATGATCACGGCGGGTACCGGCAACGCGGCCAGCCCCACTGCCAGCCCCGCCATGGCGTGGCTGACAACCGAGAAGATCAGCAGGCGGCGTGAGGGCTCCGGGCGTGCGCCGAGCGGGGGCGGTAGCGAGTGTGACATCACCGACCTCCCTGTCGGTGGGCCGGCGGGCCTATCCGGCCGCGGCCTCGAACAAGTGAAAAAAGTTGTCG
>JANTHH010000093.1 GCA_024762485.1 Chromatiales bacterium | reverse complement strand
ACCGGGGCGGGGATGTCGCCCGGCTTGAGCTTGCCCAGCAGCATGTGGATCACCAGGCCGTCGGCGCCGGTGCGCTCCATGGCCATGTGGCACAACTCTTCGTGGGCGAGATGCATGGGGTTGCGGGTCTGGAAGGCGACGACCTTGTTCCAGCCGCGCTCCTTGATCTCGTTGCGGATCTCCACCGCGGTGCGGAAGGTGTCGGGGAAGTCGAGCAGGAAGTAGCTGAAGTTCAGCACCTTGATCGGCCCGGACACGGCAAAGCGTCCCTGGCTGTTGAAGGCCGCGACCCCGGGATGCTCGGGATCCTGGGTGCGGTAGACCTTCTCGGTCATGACGGCCATCTGCTCGTCGCTGACCTCCTCGATGTTCTCCACGTCCATCACCGCGAGGACCGGGTTGTCCTCCACGTTGGGGTCGCGCAGGGCGATGCGCTTGGCGCCCTTGATGGCCTCCACGTCAGGCAGCAGACACATCACCGGCACCGGGAAGAAACTGCCGTCGCTGAGGATCATCTTCTCTGCCGCGCCCATGGCGTCAGCCAGGTTCATGAAACCCTTCAGGGGGGTGAAATAGCCGCCACCCAGCATCACCGCGTTACCGGCGGCCTGGGAGCTGATCATCACCGATGGGAGGCTCTTGGCCTCGTGGGTCAGCGCCTCGTGCTCGGCATCGTCATACACGAACCGGGGCTGCAGGGTGTCCGAACCGACTGGTCTGATCATTGTTGTTCCTCCAAGGAATGAACCACCGGGACGGCCAAAGGGTGTGCTTGCTGTTGTCGTGCCGCCCCAATCTGGCGGCTAAAGCTATCAAATGCCCACCCTGTACGCGCCAAGGTTATTTTTATGGCGGCGCAAAAACTTCTGCAGACCTCAGGCCAGCGCGCCGGACACCTCGTCATTGATGGCCTGCAGGCTGGCCAGGGGATCCTCTGCGGCTGTGATCGGCCGTCCGACCACCAGGTAGCTGGCCCCGGCGCGAATGGCATCACCCGGCGTCATCACCCGTTTCTGATCGTCCAGTGCAGCACTGGCCGGGCGTACCCCCGGGGTCACCAGGCGAAAGCCCTGGCCTGCCCGGCGGTGAATCGCTGCGGCCTCCAGTGGCGAGCAGACCACGCCATCCAGCCCCGAGTCTTCGGCCAGGGCCGCCAGCCGCAGCACGTTTTCCTCCGGGGTGCCGGAGAAGCCGATCTCGGCCAGATCCTCCTCGCCGAGACTGGTGAGTATGGTCACCGCGATGAGCAGCGGACGCTCGCCGTACCCAGCCAGTCGCTCGCGGGCCGTCTCCATCATCCTGCGCCCGCCGGAGGCATGGAGGTTGACCATCCACACGCCCAGGTCTGCAGCAGCGGCGCAGGCGGCCGCCACGGTATTGGGGATATCGTGATACTTGAGGTCGAGAAAGACCTGGAAACCGGCCAGCTGCAGCCGCTCGACGAATGTCGGTCCGAGGCGGGTGAACATCTCCTTGCCGACCTTGAGCCGACACAGTGCCGGATCGAGCCGGGCGACCAGTTCCAGTGCCGGTTCGGCGGCGGGATAATCAAGGGCGACAATGACCCTGGGATCTGATGGTTTGGTATTCATGGGCTGATTTGTTGACAGTCGAGTGGATGGGCCTTGTGTTTGATGGTGCCCCAACGGCGGCAGCTGGGGCACTGCCAGTGCAGGGTCTTGGCGCTGTAGCCGCAATTGACGCACTGGTAACCGGGCTGTTCGCTCAGTAGCGAGGCAAGCACCTGCTCCAGCTGCTCCAGGGCCTGCAGGGCGTCGGCGGCAGGAACGTTGACATTGAGCCGCACCAGGCGTTGCAGGCCGGCCAGGCTGGGGTGTTCGAGCAGGGCCTGCAGCAGAAACACTGCCGCCGCCTCTTTCCCCTCGGTGTCCTTTATCAGTTCACTGAGGGCCACCAGCAGATGATCCGAGGGGGCCTTTTCCTGCAGTTCGAGCAGATATTTCTTCAGTTCAACGGTACTGCCCAGACGATTGTGGCAATCCTGCAGATCCGGCAGCACCTCGGGCAGGTAGCCCGGGTCCTGCTCCAGCACCCGCCGTAGCAGACGGATGACCCCCTTGCAGTCGTCATTGTCACGCAGGATGCGGGCCTGCAGATGCAGTGCACGTATGCAATCGCGCTGCACAGCGAGCGCCTTCTTCAGCAGGCTGCTGGCCGTACCCTGATCGCCTTGGGCCAGTGACTGCTCGGCGAGTTCGCAGTGGTACTGTGCCTTCTGCAGATTCAGCGGTTCCTCCTGCAGCGGGCTCAGCCGGTCGGCCACCTCCAGGCACGACGCCCAGTCCTTCTCGTGCTCGTAGATGGTCTGCAGGTTACGCAGCGCCTGCCGGGCGTATGGCTGGATGTCGGTGAGTTCGCGGAACAGGCTCTCGGCGCGGTCGAATAGCCCGGCGCGCATGTAGTCCTGACCGAGTTCGAGCAGCGCCTGGCCACGCTCCTCCGACGTCAGCGCGGGGCGGGCGATGAGATTCTGATGGATGCGGATGGCGCGCTCCACCTCTCCCCGGCGGCGGAACAGGTTGCCCAGAGCAAGATGGGTCTCGACGGTGTCGCTGTCCACTTCCAGCAGCTGCACGAACACGTCGATGGCCTTGTCGGGCTCCTCGTTTAGCAGGTGGTTGAGCCCCTTGAAATAAGTTGGCGGTTGTCGCCCTGCGCGCGGCGACGGACGCGTCTGGGTGCGCCGGGCGGCGAACCAGCCGGACGCTGCCGCCAGCGGCAACAACAACCAGAGCAGCTCCTGCATGGGATCAATGATCCTTCAGCGGAATGGCGCGGAGGTTGTTGACTTCCTGCTCGGCCAACCGTGCCTTGCGCTGCAATCGCACCTGCTCGCGCTTGGCGCGCAGGAACAGGCCGAGGCCGACGAACAGGCCGATCAGCAGGCCGACCCCCAGCGTCGCCACCAGCAGCACCGCCAGCGGCAGCTCCACGGAGCCGAAGTAGTAATGCAGCGTGACCTCGCCCGGGTTGAGACTGGCGAAGAAGGCCGCCACCACCACGGCCAGCAGTAACAGAAGTGCCTTGATGAGTGATAACACGGGTCTACTCCGAAGAAATCTGCGAGCGGCGGATACCGCTGGTCGCTACCATTTGGGGCTGCCGCAACAGCGTCGTTGTCTGGCGGATCACTTTAATGGCAGCGAGCGTCGAACACCAGATGGGCGGACGCGTTCAGACAGGATAGCCCGCAACCATGACGTGTCGCGGGGTATGCGACGGCACTCAGACGTAAGTGTCGATGAGGCCCTGGCGGACCATGCCGGGCGCTTCGATGTGATCGGGTTCCAGCGTGGATTCATCCGCTGCCGACGCACCAGAATCAGCACGGGCGGAGGATCCGGCCGAGGCTTGACCCTGGTGGCCATCACCCGCCTGGTGCTGGCCCACGTCTGCCTGTACCAGCTGGATGTCCTGTTGTTCAAGCATATCCCGAAGGCGGGGTATGGCCTGCTCCAGCGCATCGCGGACCGCTGCGTGGTTGGCGATGAAACTGACACTGGCCTGGTCGTGATTGAGGGTCATCCTGACCTCCATCGGCCCCAGGTGCGCGGGGTTGAGCCGCAGCTCGACCGACTGCTGGTCACGACTCACCATCATCATTGCCCGCTCCGCCACCGCCTGGTGCCAGCCGGCCTCGCCCACCCGGGGTGCGATCTGATTCATTCGTGCAGCGGCGCTGGCTGGCGTCAGCACTGCATCCGACACTGCCCGCTGGCTGGCCGCCTGCAGACCACCGGCCCGCAGATCGGGGGCTGCATCGTCCAGCTCGGCCTGAAAGGCCGCACTCAACTCCGTGCGGGCCACGCCCTGGGCGGGGGTGGCGACATCCACGCCAGTGGCCACGGTTTTTCCTGGCGTGCCGGCGGCGTTGCCGGCAGCGACCCCAGCGGGGTTCATCAGCTGCTCTGCGATGGGCGCGCGCCCGCGACCTCCCGCCGGCAGCGACACCCCGGCCTCCGCCAAGGGATCGCCATCCCCACTGCCCGCTCCCACGCCATTGGACATGAAAGGGATTGCCGCGAGGGGCAAGGCATTGCCGTCGGGGGCAGCCTGCTGCAGCCACTGCAATAGCGCCGGGTCAATCTCCTCACCCATCTCCTGCAGCCGGGAGACGAGCGCCTCCATGTCCTCGCGGCTGCGCTGCCCTTCCAGGATATCCCTGAAACCCCTGGTTTCAGGTGTGCCCGCGTTCCCCGGTGATTCGGCGGGGGTCAGGTTTCCAAGCAGGCGGACGAGCGATGTGGCTGGCATGATCATGACCTCATGAGGCGGATGTCTGCCCTGCCTTGATGCATCGACCGTGCCAGCGCAGTCCCAGCGGAACTGCCTTCTGATTTATGCCGTTTTTTCACCGCCCCGCGATCGGGTAACCTTGCCGGATGACATCCCACTCTTTCCGAGGATCCGAATCATGAGCGAACACGCAGACAAGGTAGTTCTGGTCACCGGTGCGGCCGGCAATCTAGGTGCCGCTGTGGCCCAGGCCTTTTCAGCCCACGGCGCACTGCTGGCACTGGTCGATCTCGACGAATCCGGACTCACTAGGACCCAGCAGACGCTGAGCCAGGATGCAGTCTCCGCCACGTTTGCCACCAACCTGATTGAAGCGGATTCGGTCTCCACCACGATCGACGCCATCATCGAACGCTTCGGGCGTATCGACGTGGTGGCCAATATCGCCGGCGGTTTCACCATGGGGCCACTGCTGCACGAGACCAGCGATCGCGACTGGGACTTCATGTTCGACCTCAACGCCCGCAGCGTTTTCAACACCTGCCGCGCCAGCATCCCCCATCTGCTCAAGGTCGGCAGTGGCCGCATCATCAATATCGCCGCACGTGCCGCCCTGCAGGGGAAGGCGAAGATGGGGCCTTACTGCGCCTCAAAGGCCGCGGTGATCACCCTCACCGAGACCATCGCTGATGAGCACCGCTTGGACAACATAAACGCCAACTGCATCCTCCCGGGCACCATCGACACCCCGCAGAACCGTGCGGACATGCCCGATGCGGATCACAGCCGGTGGGTGTCTCCCGCGGCCATTGCCGACGTGGTGCTGTTCCTCGCCGCCGATGCCAGCCGCGCCATCAGCGGAGCAGCGATCCCGGTGTTCGGGCAGAGTTGAGATGGCGGCGAAGAAGACATTCTGCATCCGCGCCGGTGCCGCCACCCGTGCGGTTCTGGCTGATGCCATTGCCCAGTACGCCAGCGCAGCCTACCCACCCGGCTGCAGCGATTGTGGCCAGATGGCACGGGAGATCCTGATGACCACCGCGAAGACGGTGGCCGGCACAGATGACGAGGTGACGATCAGCACCCGGCAGCGCAGCCTGGTCCGCCAGTCGGTGCAATGGTATTTCGACAACCTCGCCGAGGTCGATGAAGCGCAATGCAGCCGCATGGCAGAGGCCATGCTGCAGATCCTCAAGGGCAACACGGTGGACGAGACGGTCTTCCACAGGACGCATACCTGACTCAGGCAGGCGCCGCGCGGCCTGTCATAAAAAAGCGGCACCCGACCGACCGCTGACCGGTGCGATGCCGCTTCCCTACGCCGCCCGCCCTCTCAGTCTCAGGCGGGGTTGACGTTCTCCGCCTGCGGGCCCTTCTGACCATCGACTACATCCATCGTCACCTTCTGCCCCTCGTGCAACGTCCGGCGACCGGTGCCGTTGATGGCACTGAAGTGCACGAAAACATCCTTGCCGCCTTCGCGCTCGATGAAGCCAAAACCCTTGTCGTCATTGAACCACTTGACGGTTCCAACCACTTGCTCAGACATATCGCTCTCTATCCGTAAATTGCCAACCAGGTCGGCGTTGATCCGCGACAGAATCATATACCCGTGATCGGCCGCTCATCCACCATCCCGGCATGACGGTTTCGTGACCTCGCTCAGGCACCCATGCCCAGCCACAGGCCGAGCCCAATCCAGGCGAAGGCGATCGCCAGTCCGAGGCATCCGGTAGCCACCAGCCGCATCGCCAGCTGTCTCCCGTTGGACCGGAGACACTTGAACGCCTGATAAGCACCGGCCAGTGTCGCCAGGAAGCCCAGTTCACTCGCCATCAGCAGTAACAGCAGCGGCAAGCGGTAGGGGCCAGCACCCGGTGCGCCGGCCCCGAGCAGCAGCACCATCAGCAGCAGGCCGAACCCCATGGCAAGCCAGGCGATACGCGATGCACTCATTCCAGACTCCCCTGGTCCATGGCGTCGACATAACGATCACGCGCCTGTTTTGCCCGTGTGAAGACCTCGAGCAGGTGGTCGCCGTCGCCCCGGGCGATGGTATCGGCAAGGTCACTCATTTCCTCGGCGAAGGCAGCGAGCATCTTGCTCAGCGCCTCGCGGTTGGCGAGGCAGATGTCGCGCCACATCACCGGGTTCGACGAGGCGATGCGGGTGAAGTCGCGGAAGCCGCCGGCGGCGTAACGGAAGATCTCGTCGTTCTCCTTCATACGAGACAATGCGTCCACCAGGCCGAAGGCGAGCATGTGCGGCAAATGGCTGGTGGCGGCCAGCACCTCGTCGTGGTGCTCGACGCTCATCAGCGTCACCTCGGCACCGCAGGCCTGCCACATCGACCGCACCCGCTCCACAGCCTCATCGGCGGTCTCGGGCAGTGGGGTGAGAATGACACGGCGGTTCTCGTACAACTCGGCAAAGGCAGCTGCTGCCCCGTTCCGCTCGGTGCCGGCGATGGGATGGCCAGGCACCAGGTTGTGCGGAACCGTCCCGAACACCGCACGGGCGTCGGCGACGACACTGGCTTTGGCGCTACCGCCATCGGTGATCACCGCATCCGCTGCGAGATGGCCGCGCATGGCCTCGAACACCTCGCGCATGGCGCCGAGCGGAACGGCAACAAAGACCATGTCGGCATCCGCCACCGCCTCGGCGACATCCGTGGTGTAACGGTCGATCACGCCCAATGCGAGGGCCTGCTCCAGGTTTTCCCGGCTGCGTCCACAGCCGACCACCTCCCCCACCGCGTGCACGCGCTTGAGCGCCTTCGCCAGCGAGCCGCCAATGAGGCCAACACCGATCACCGCCAGGCGGCGGATCTTCATGTCAGCACCTTCTGCAGGGCTGTGAGGAAGCGGTCGTTCTCGTGCGCCAGTCCGACGCTGACCCGCAGGTGGTTGGGCAGGCCGTAATTGGCAACCTGTCGGGTGATGACCCCCTCGCGAAGCAGGGCCTGATCGACCGCCGCGGCGTCGCGGCCGAGGTCGATGGTGAGGAAGTTACCAACCGACGGGATATAGCCCAGCCCGAGCTCGCGCACGCCCGCGACGAGCTGCTCCATGCCCTCGCGGTTGACCGAGATGGCCGCCGCCAGGTGGACGTGATCGGACAGCGCCGCCGTTGCCGCCACCTGCGCCAGGCTGTTGACGTTGAACGGCTGACGCACACGGTTGAGCAGGTCGGCCAGGTCCGGGTGCGACAGGCCGTAACCCACCCGCAGTGCCGCCAGCCCGTAGGCCTTGGAGAAGGTGCGGGTGACAATCAGGTTGGGGAATTGGCCGAGCCAGGTGGACGTATCGGGGTAGTCGGCCTCGTCCACGTAGTCGAAATAGGCCTCGTCGATCACACAGATGACCCGTGACGGCAGCTGCTCGACAAAACGCCGCAGTTCCCGTCCCGTCAGCCATGTGCCGGTCGGATTGTTCGGATTGGCGATCCACACCACACGGGTGCGGTCGTTGACCTGGCTGGCCATGGCATCCAGATCATGGCCATAGTCTTTCGCCGGCACCACCCTCAGGGTCGCGCCGGCGGCCTGCGAGCTGATCGGGTAGACCGCGAAGGCATGCTCTGAGAACAGGCTCTCGGTGCCCGGCTGCAGGAACACCCGGGCGACCAGGTCGAGCACGTCATTGGAGCCGTTGCCCAGGGTCACCTGTTCAGGGGAGACCCCGTGCAGCCCGGCAATCGCCTCGCGCAGCCGGAAGCCACCGCCGTCGGGGTAACGGCTGAGGTCGGGGATAGCGGCAGCGACCGCTGCGCTGACCTTGTCGCTGGGCCCCAGCGGATTCTCGTTGGAGGCGAGTTTGATGGAATCGCTGATGCCCAGCTCACGCTCGAGTTCCTCGATGGGCTTGCCGGGTGTGTAGGGGCGCAGGGCGGCGATGCCGGGCGTGGTCAGCGGAATCAGGCGGTCGAGCATGGAATCAGTCATGGTCTGCGGACCTCACAACACGGCGCGCGGATAGGAGCCGAGTACCCGGCATTCCGCTGCGGTACGATCCAGCTCGTCGAGCGCGGCGGCGACGCCGGGGTCCTCGCGGTGGCCCTCGATGTCGATGAAGAAGACATAGTCCCAGCGCACGCGTCGCGAAGGACGCGATTCGATGCGGGTCATGCTGATGCCGCGCTCGGCCAGTGGTGTCAGCAGCCGCTGCAGGCCGCCTGCCTCGTTGCGGGTGGTCAGCAGCAGGCTGGTCTTGTCCTCCCCCGAGGGCGGGACATCCTGCTCGCCGATCACCAGGAAGCGGGTGGTATTGTCCGGCTCGTCCTCGATGTTGCGCGCCAGTATGGGCAGATCGTAGACCTCTGCCGCCGCCTCGCCGGCGATGGCAGCGGCGTCTGCCTGCTCCTTTGCCAGGCGTGCCGCCTCGGCATTGCTGCCGACAGCGACATGTTTGATGCCCGGCAGGTGACGATCGAGCCAGCTGCGGCACTGGGCCAGCGACTGCTGGTGCGAATACACGACCTTTACCTTCTTCAGGTCGGCGGCCGTGCTCAACAGGTTGTGATGGATGCGCAGGGTGACCTCGCCGCAGATCCTCAACGACGAGTTCATGAACATGTCGAGGGTGTGGCTGATGACGCCTTCGGTGGAGTTCTCCACCGGCACAACCCCGTAATGGCAGTTGCCGGCTGCAACCTCCTGGAAGATGTCGGGGATGGCGACCACCGGGGTGGTGGCGACGGCATGCCCGAAATGTTTCAGTGCCGCCGCCTGGGTGAAGGTGCCGGCAGGACCGAGAAAGGCGATGTTCAGCGGTTGTTCGAGGGCCAGGCAGGCGGACATGATTTCACGGAACAGCCGCGCCATCTCCTCGTCGCCGAGCGGCCCCGGGTTGCGTTCCTTGACGGCGCGCAGTACCTGCGCCTCGCGCTCCGGACGGTAGAAGACAGCCGCCGGATCGGCCGCCCGCTTCACCTCGGCCACCTCGTGGGCGGCCGCGGCACGCGCGTTCAGCAGATCCTGGATCTGCCTGTCGATGGTGTCGATGCGCTGGCGTATCTGCGCCAGCTGGTCCTCTTCATTCATCGCTCTTCCGTCCCTCAGGCAAAACAGGCATTCAGTCGCAGCCCAGGCAGCGTACCGACAGCACGCCATCCACATCGGCCAGCCGATCGATGGTCTCCTGGGTCGGCCGGCTGTCGACATCGATCAAGGTGACGGCGACGTTGTCGCGTGATTTGTTGAGCATCTCGATGATGTTGAGTTTGGCATCTGCCAGATAGGTGGAGATCTGCCCCACCATGTTCGGCACGTTGCTGTTCACCACTGCGAGACGATAACTGCTCTCGGCACGTGGCAGATTGATCTCGGGGAAATTCACCGAGTTGCTGATATTGCCGTTCTCCAGCCAGTCCCGGATCTCATCGGCGACCATGATGGCGCAGTTCTCCTCGGCCTCGATGGTCGAGGCGCCGAGATGCGGCAGGGTCACCACGCGCGGGTGATCCTTCAGCAGGTTGGAGGGGAAGTCGCAGACGTAACCATACAGCTGGCCGCTGTCGAGTGCCGCCACCGCCGCCGCGTCGTCCACCAGGCCGTTGCGCGAGAAGTTGAGAATCACCGCGCCCTTGGGCATCAGTGCAATGCGTTCGGCGCTGATCTTGTTACGGGTGGCATCGGTGAGCGGGATGTGCAGGGTGATGAAGTCACAGCGCGCCACCAGATCGTCGGGCGAGACCGCCTGCTGCACGTCGGCGTCGAGCTGCCACGCCGCCTTCACGGTGATGGTGGGATCGTAGCCGATCACGTTCATGCCCAGTGCCCGGGCCGTGTTGGCGACCTTGACGCCGATCGCGCCAAGGCCGATGACGCCCAGGGTGCGTCCGGGCAGTTCGAAGCCGACGAAATTTTTCTTGCCCGCCTCGGTCGCCTTGCCGATCTCCTCGTCGCTGCCTTCCAGGCCGCTGGCAAAGCGCCAGGCCGGGATGATGTTGCGCGCCGCCATCAGCATGCCCGCGACCACCAG
>JANTHH010000092.1 GCA_024762485.1 Chromatiales bacterium | reverse complement strand
CGGTCGCAGGTAGGCGAAGTGGGTGCAGCCAAGTACCAGGGTATCGGCACCGGCATCGAGCAGCGGGGTGACATCCTCGCGCACCATCTGTTCGACCTCTTCGCCCTCGAGTTCACCACTTTCCACCTGTTCCACCCAGTGATGACAGATGCGCTCGAGCACCCTCACCTTGCTGCCATGACGCTGCAGCAGGGTCGCATAACGCCGGCTCTCCAGGGTCCCGGCGGTGGCAAGCACGCCGATGACCCCGCTGCGGGTTGCCTCGGCGGCGGGTTTTACCGCCGGCTCCATGGCGACGATGGGCAGATCGAAGGTCATGCGCAGCTCGTCCACCGCGGCGGCAGTGGCAGTATTGCAGGCCACCACGATGGCCTTCGCACCCTGTTCGATCAGATAACGGACGATCTGGATACTGCGTTCCCTGATCCACTCCGGACGCCTGGCGCCATAGGGCACATTCGCCGAATCGGCCACATAGAGGATATCCTCCGCCGGCATCAGGGTGCGGATGTGCTGCACCACAGACAGTCCACCGACCCCCGAATCAAATACCCCTATTGGTGAGTAAGTACTCATTTACCAATACAGAAACTGGAAAAGATCTCGCCGAGCAGGTCATCGGCAGTGAACTCGCCGGTGATCTCGGACAGGGCCAGCTGGGCCTGGCGCAGGTCCTCGGCCAGCAGCTCGCCGGCGGCGCCCTCTGCCAGGGCCCTGGCGCCGGCCTGCAGGAATCCCAATGAGCGCCCGATCGCATCGAGGTGACGACGCCGGGCGATGAACTCGCCCTCACTGCCCTGGTCGAGCCCCATGCAGTGCTTGAGATGTTGGCGCAACAGGTTGAGACCAATACCCGCTTCGGCAGAGAGGGCGATCTCAAAACCGTCGGCCGTCTCCCTTGCCGCTGCCTGCTCGTCGATCAGGTCGATCTTGTTGCGGATGAAGGTCACCGGCACCCCTTTGGGCAGGGCATCGGGGTCGAACCCGGCATGTCCCGGGTCCGCTGCCGCATCGTAGACCCACAGCACCCGGTCCGCCTTTGCCATCTCGGCACGTGCGCGCTCCACGCCGATGCGCTCGACCTGGTCTGCGGCCTCGCGCAGGCCCGCCGTGTCGATCAGATGCAGCGGCATGCCGTCGATCTGTACCCGCTCGCGCAGCAGGTCACGGGTGGTACCGGGGATGTCGGTGACGATGGCGGTCTCGGTGCCGGCCAGGGCATTGAGCAGGCTGGATTTGCCGGCATTGGGCAGGCCGGCAATGACCAGGGTCATGCCGTCACGCAGCACCCGGCCAAGCCGCGCGCTGCGCTGCACCGCCTCGACATGCTCAATCACAGACCGTAAGTCGGTACTTACTTTCTCATCTGCGAGGAAATCAATCTCCTCTTCGGGAAAATCGATGGCGGCCTCGACGTACAGACGCAGGCGGGTGATCTCGTCGACCAGTTGATGGATACGGCGGGAGAATTCGCCCTCCAGTGAACGTACCGCCAGACGGGCGGCGGCACGGGTCTCGCTGTCAATGAGATCGGCGATGGCCTCGGCTTGGGCGAGATCCAGCCGGTCATTGAGGAAGGCTCGCTCGCTGAACTCGCCGGGTTGGGCGAGCCGCGCCCCGAGTGCGAGCACCCGCCCCAGCAACAGGTCCATCACCACCGGGCCGCCGTGGCCCTGCAACTCCACCACATCCTCGCCGGTGAAGGACGCGGGGGCAGGGAAATACAGCACCAAGCCCTCGTCGATGACCGTACCGTCTGCCTCGCGGAAGTGGGCAAAACGCGCATGGCGGGGCGGGGGCAGACGACCTGTGACCTGTCCGGCGATGTCACCCGCAGCGGGGCCGGAGATACGCACGATGCCCACCCCGCCGCGTCCGGGCGGGGTAGCGATGGCCGCGATGGTATCCCTTGCTGGCGCGTTCACGGCCAGCGCGCCCTCAGTCCTTCGCGCCCTGCTCGATGCGGCGCGTGATCACCCATTGCTGGGCAATGGACAACAGGTTGTTGACGAACCAGTACAGCACCAGGCCCGCCGGGAAGAAGGCGAACATGGCGGTGAACACCACCGGCAGGATCATCATCATCTTCGCCTGCATGGGATCCGGCGGTGCCGGGTTGAGCTTCTGCTGCACGATCATGGTCGCGCCCATCAGCAACGGCAGGACGAAGTAGGGGTCCTTGATGGACAGATCCTGGATCCACAGGATGAAGGGTGCCTGGCGCATCTCCACGCTCTCCAGCAGCACCCAGTAGAGGGCGATGAAGAAGGGCATCTGCACCAGCATCGGCAGGCAGCCACCGAGCGGATTGATCTTCTCGGTCTTGTACAGCTCCATCATGGCCTGCTGCATGCGCTGCTTGTCGTCGCCGTAGCGGTCCTTCAGCGCCTGGATGCGCGGCGTGAGCTTGCGCATGTTGGCCATGGACTTGTAGCTGGTCTCGGACAGCTTGAAGAACACCCCCTTGATGAGGATGGTGAAGATGATGATGGTCCAGCCCCAGTTGCCGACTATCGAATTGATCCATTCCAGGATCCAGAAGATCGGCTGGGCGATCACCGACAACCAGCCGTAGTCGACGGTCAGCTCCAGTCCTTCCGCCACCTTTTCCAGCTCGTGCTGCAGCTTCGGACCGATGAACAGGCTGCCGGTGAAATCATGGCTCTCGCCAGGCGCGAGCTTGACCGATGGTGTGAAGGAGCCGACGAGATAGCGGCCATCGGCCACCTGCTTGCCGTAGAAGTGCTCTGTCTCGCCTCGCGGCGGCACATAGGCGGCGAGGAAATAATGCTGGATCATGGCGATCCAGCCGTTTACCACGTCGCGGTCCAGCTCACCCTCGGCAAGCTTGTCGAAGCTGTATTTCTGATACTTGTCTTCCGGGCTGTAGATGGCAGCCCCGGTATAGGTGTACATGAAGACATTGCCGCTGTCGGCCGGCTCGCCGCGCTTGAGCTGGCGGTATTCACGACCGGTCCACACCCCTGCGGAACCGTTTTCGACCCGGTGGGTGAGCTGCACGTTGTGACTGCCACGGTTGAAGGTGTAGATCTTGTGGACCTTCACACCGGCATCGGACTGCCACACCAGCTCGACCTGCAGGCTGTCCGCATCATCGGCCATCACGTATTTGCTCTGGGCGCTGGTGAACACCGCTTGGTGGGTCGGGGCGCTCGTCTTGTCTGCCGACAACAGGCCGGACTGGGCAATGAAATAATCAGCCGGATCCGTGCCCAGCAGCTGGATCTTGATCTCCGGATGATCCACGGACACCGGGTATTCCTCCAGCAGGGCCTTCACCACCGTACCGCCGCGGGTATCGATCTGCAGCCGGTACTTGTCGGTCTGCACATCGATCAGCCTGACTTCGTCGATCGCTTCGCTGGGTAGCACACTGGTCACGGGGCTGTCGTTGCTGGCCACCGTCGGTGCCTCGGGTGTTTCGCCATCGGCCATCGGCAGCTGAGGCGCCGCCTGTTGCTGTATCGGCGGGGTGGTGCTGCCATAGTCCTCCTGCCAGGACTGCCAGAGCAGCATGCCGACGAAGGCGAGGGCCAGAAACAAAAACAGTCTGATGTTATCCATGAGTGCGGCGTGGGGTAGATGCTGGGAATTCAGGTCGCGGCAGTTTAAGGCAGGACGACCCGGGTGTCATTCGCTGTGCGCCTGCTGATCACGCCATCGGGCCTGCTCGGCCCACAACCGGCCAAGTGCAGTCGAGAGGCTGGCATTGTCCTGCTGAGCGGCGTTCGAACGAACCATCACCACCAGGTCGAGACCTCTCAGTTCATCCGGATGAAGACGGAAACTCTCACGGATCAGCCGCTTCAGTCGATTGCGGTCGACCGCTTTTTTCAGCTGTTTCTTGGCGACGGCCAAGCCAAGGCGCGCTGATCCGCCCCCGTTAGGGCGTGCCAGCACCGTGAACCATCTGTCGGATGCCTTGTGGGCCTGCTGGAAGACCTTGCGGTAATCCTCCGCCGACAGCAGTCGATGGGCGCGTGGAAACGCCTGGCTGTCGGCGGTCAAGCCGGATGATTATTGCGGGGTGAGACGCAGGCGGCCCTTGGCGCGACGGGCGCGGATGACCTTGCGGCCGGCCTTGGTTGCCATGCGTGCGCGAAAACCATGGGTGCGGGCGCGCTTGAGATTACTCGGCTGGAATGTGCGTTTCATGTTCCTGTTCCCAAACTGGAATGGGTTATTCGGGTTTTGGGCCGGGGCCACAAAAGGCCGGGAACCATAATGGAAAGACCGTCCCCTGTCAATGGTCGGCAGCCCCAGGCCCTGTTGAGGGTAAGGGACGGGATGCACGAAGGCTGTGGATAACTCATCACGGGCAGCGTAGACTTGAGCGCAGAACTTCCGGCTCATACAAAGTCATTCTGACCACTGTCTCACAGGGTCCTGAATGACATGAAAAACAGCACCATTCTGGACCTTCGAACGGCGCAACCGCGTCCTGAAACAGCCCTCGCTGTCGAAAACAGGACGCCTATGTACCAGCGGGCAGACTCAGAAACAATCGCAGGCGATCACCCTTGGAAATCTGGAATCACTGTCTAGACCGCCTTGGCAGGGAACTACCTGCCCAGCAGTTCAACACCTGGATTCGTCCATTGCAGTGTGTCGAAGAGGGTGAGCGGTTGCGCCTGCTCGCACCGAATGCGTTTGTTCTGGACTGGGTTCACAACAACTACCGTGATCTTCTGACCCGCTTTCTCGATGAGACCTATGGTGCCGATGCACCGGAACTGTCGCTGGAAATAGGCAGTCTGCGCCGGACGGAGGTCAAAAAATCACACACTGGCCAAACCGTATCGGCACCACTTGCCCAGCAAGCAGACCCAGGCCGGAGCGAACCCAGCCAACTGGCCAACATCAATCCATCATTCAGTTTCGAGACCTTCGTCGAGGGCAAGTCCAACCAGCTGGCCCGGGCCGCCGGCATGCAAATCGCGGAAAACCCCGGCAGCATGTACAACCCACTGTTCGTCTACGGTGGGGTCGGCCTGGGTAAAACACACCTGATGCACGCGGTCGGCAACCTGATGGCAAGCAAGCACCCGGGTACCCGGGTGCTCTATCTGCATTCCGAGGGTTTCGTCTCCGAGATGGTCAAGGCGCTGCAGCACGGCACCATCGACACCTTCAAACAGCGGATGCGTTCCGTTAACGCCCTGCTGATCGATGACGTTCAGTTTTTCGCGGGCAAGGAACGCACCCAGGAAGAATTTTTTCATACCTTCAATGCCCTGTTCGATTCCCAGCAGCAAATCATCCTCACCTCCGACCGCTTCCCGAAGGAGATGGAAGGGCTCGAGGACCGACTGAAATCGCGCTTTGGCTGGGGCTTGACCGTTTCCGTCGATTCCCCTGATCTGGAGACCCGGGTCGCCATTCTCATGAGCAAGGCCCAGCAGCTGTTCGAACTCGAACTGCCACCGGAAGTCGCCTTCTTCATCGGCAAAACCGTGCGTTCCAATATCCGCGAACTCGAGGGCGCCCTGCGCCGCACCGTTGCCAATGCGCGTTTCACAGGCCAGCCGATCACCCTGGAATTCGCCAAGGAAGCGCTGCGCGACATGATCGCTGCTCAGGACCGCCAGATCAGTATCGACAATATCCAGAAGACCGTTGCCGAGTATTTCAAGATCCGCACCTCTGATCTGAAATCAGCCAAGCGAAACCGTGCCGTGGCCAGACCTCGACAACTTGCCATGGCACTGGCCAAGGAGCTGACCAATCACAGCCTGCCGGAGATCGGTGAGGCCTTCGGTGGCCGGGACCATACGACCGTGCTTTATGCCACCCGGAAGGTGGTCGAACTGTGTGAGACCGATACCCGGATTGCCGAGGATTACCGCAATCTGTTGAGAACCCTCAGCCATTGATGTGATCAAGCTGTGGATAACTTTTCAAGACAACAGGAAATGGAGTTATCCACAGTTGATGAACAGCTTCTCGGCAGTATTCGAGACCTTGTTTCCGGCTTGAAATACAACATAACTCTATGAATAAAAAGAAAAAATCAGAATGCTCCCCAATTCGCATGCCCACTAATAACAACAACAGGTCTTTTAAAGATACTTCTTTATTAAAAACAACGGAGATCCTGATCCGATGAAAATCACCACCAATCGGGACGATATTCTCAAGCCACTGCTCCAGGTGGGCAGCGTGGTGGAAAGACGTCAGACCCTACCCATACTCGCCAACGTCCTGATCCAGGCAACACCCGATCAACTCGCCATCACGGCAACCGACCTCGAGGTCGAACTCAAGACCAAGGCACCGGTACATGCCGAAGGCGAGGCAGAGTTCACCCTTCCTGCGAGAAAGTTAATCGATATCTGCAAGGCGTTGCCCGACGGTTCGGAGATCAGCATCGACGTGGAGGGCGACAAGGCCGTGTTGCGATCCGGACGAGGTCGCTACACCCTCGGCACCCTGCCTGCACAGGACTACCCCGCCATCGAGCCCAGCGCAGCGGGTGACCGGTTAGAGATACCGGAAAAGGTATTGAAACACCTCATCGAGAATACCGCCTTTGCCATGGCACAACAGGATGTGCGCTACTACCTCAATGGCATGCTGCTGGAGATCCGCGGCAACACCATCCGCAGCGTTGCCACCGATGGTCATCGACTCGCTCTGGCGGATGCGGAGATCGACTCGGATGCCGACCTGAATTTGCAGATTATTCTGCCGCGTAAGGCGGTGCTCGAGATCGGGCGACTGCTGTCAGATTCAGATGACACTGCCGTACTTGAAATCAGCGGCAGTCATATCCGTCTTCATCTGAATGAAACCACCTTCACCTCCAAGTTGATCGACGGGCGCTTCCCGGACTATGAACGCGTGATGCCGGGGATGGACACGCAGGAGGTCATCGCCGATCGTGAGATGCTGCGCCAGGCCTTGGCGCGGACTGCGATACTCTCGAACGAGAAATATCGCGGCATTCGTTTCCGACTCAGTCCAGGCCTGCTGCACCTGCAGGCTCACAATCCGGAACAGGATGAGGCTGAGGAAGAGGTCGAGATCGATTACGACGGGCCAGAGATGACCATCGGTTTCAATGTCGGTTATCTGCTCGATGTACTCGGTGTCATCCATAGCGACAAGGTTCGGATGGCCGTCAGTGATTCCAATACCAGCAGCCTGGTGACCGCGCTGGATAATGAAGATGCGCGCTACGTCATCATGCCCATGCGGCTCTGACGGGATTACCGTCTCAGGTCGACAGCAAAGGGGCTGCGGCCCCTTTCTTTGTCTGCATAGCGAATGATCATCAACAGACTTCAGATCACTAATTTCCGCGTACTCGATCAACTCGAAATCGAGGCAGGGCCGGGGCCGAATCTGATCTGGGGCGATAACGGGGTTGGAAAGACGAGTGTTCTGGAGGCGATTTATCTCGCCGGGCGGGGACGAAGCTTTCGACATCGGGATGCGGGGCCATTCATCCGCCATGGCAGTGCACACAGCCAGGTGATCGTTCAGACGCAGGATCATCTTTGCCAGACACACAGGCTTGGCATCGAACGCGGTAAACGTTCCTTTACCCTCAGGCTGGACGGAAGAAACCTCGGCAAGCGCTCGGATCTGCTGCGGGCACTTCCGGTGCAGTTGATCACACCCCAGTCACATGAATTGCTCGAGCGGGGTCCGGAGCTTCGCCGTCGGTATCTCGATTTCGGGATGTTCCACGTGGAACCCGGTTTCCATCAGATGCATGCCGACATGAACAGGATATTGAAGCAACGCAACGCGGCACTCAGAACACAGCCGAGAACAGTGATGGCCTGGGATGAACAGTTCACCGGACTGGCCCATGAACTACATCAGCTACGAACGGGTTACCTGCAACGGTTGTTGCCTGGCATAAAGTCGAACATTGAGCGTTTGCTGGGAGATTTGGATGTGTCTGTCAGTTATCGGTCAGGTTGGGATGAGACAGTAAGTCTGGAAAAGCAGCTTGATCAGCGGTTGCCGCTGGATAGCAAGCGTGGCTACACCAGTGTTGGACCTCACAGGGCCGAGCTCGATTTTCAGGTTGATCAGGTCACTGCCGCCAAGGTGCTGTCGCGTGGTCAGCAGAAACTCCTGGTCAGTGCCCTGCAGTTTGCCCAGGCATCGCTGATGAAACAATCCGTGGGGGAGGGCCCTGTCATGCTGATCGACGACCTTCCTGCAGAACTGGATCAGAGACACCGTACGCGGCTTATCGGACTCGCAGACGACTCGGGTCTTCAATGCTTCGTCACCGCGATCGAGGCAGAGGGCCTGCAGCTGAGCAGTAGCTGGCGAATGTTCCACGTGGAACAGACGGGCGCCGTCGGCTGAGTGTGTATAATGGGACAGCTTTTCAACAGCGCCCGCCCAGAGTGTCGCATATGTCAGAAACCTCCAGCTACGATTCCTCCTCCATCAAGGTCCTGAAGGGCCTGGATGCCGTCCGTAAAAGACCCGGTATGTATATCGGAGATACCGACGATGGCACCGGTCTGCACCATATGGTCTTCGAGGTAGTGGACAACGCCATCGATGAGGCGCTGGCCGGCTATTGCAGCAAGATCACGGTCACCATCCACAGTGATGAATCCGTCACGGTGACGGATAACGGTCGGGGGATACCGACCGATATCCATGAGGAGGAGGGGAAGTCGGCCGCCGAAGTCATCATGACCGTGCTGCACGCCGGCGGAAAATTCGATGACAATTCGTACAAGGTATCCGGCGGACTGCACGGCGTGGGCGTCTCGGTCGTCAACGCGCTTTCAGAAGAGCTGGAGTTGACGGTCTATCGCAACGGCAAGATCTACAAGCAACGCTATCATCTGGGTGAGCCTGAAGGGCCGCTGACAGTAGTCGGTGACACCACCGAGACGGGCACCCATATTCGATTCAAGCCGAGTAAGGATATCTTCACCGATACCGTCTATCACTACGATATCCTGGCAAAACGCCTGCGCGAACTGTCGTTTCTTAATTCCGGTGTACATATTCATCTGCGGGACGAGCGTTCAGGAAAGGAGGATGTCTTCGAATACGAAGGAGGTATCCGTGCTTTCGTCGAACACCTGAACCGCAACAAGACCCCGCTGCATGAAAAAGTGTTTCATTTCACCGCAGAGAAAGACGGCGTGGTGGTGGAGCTTGCACTGCAGTGGAACGAGTCCTACCAGGAGAATATCTTCTGCTTCACCAACAATATCCCGCAGCGTGACGGCGGCACACACCTGTCCGGATTCAGGGCAGGGCTGACCCGTACCCTGAACAGCTATATCGAACACGAGGGGTTGGCAAAGAAGCAAAAGGTCAACACCAGTGGGGACGATGCGCGAGAGGGCCTGACCGCGGTGCTCTCGGTCAAAGTACCGGATCCGAAATTCTCCTCGCAGACCAAGGACAAACTGGTCTCCTCGGAGGTGAAGGGCATCGTGGAAACCCTGTTCGCCGAGAAGCTCAGCGAATTCCTGGTGGAGAATCCTGCAGAGGCGAAGGCCATCGCCGGCAAGATGATCGATGCGGCACGTGCACGTGAAGCTGCCCGCAAGGCCCGCGAGATGACCCGGCGCAAGGGGGTTCTGGATGTCGCGGGGTTACCGGGCAAACTCGCTGATTGTCAGGAAAAAGATCCTTCTCAATCAGAGCTTTACCTCGTGGAGGGTGACTCTGCCGGTGGCTCGGCAAAGCAGGGGAGGGATCGGCGCACCCAGGCGATTCTGCCGTTGAAGGGAAAGATCCTCAATGTCGAGAAGGCACGCTTCGACAAGATGTTGTCATCCGCCGAGGTGGGTACCCTGATCACTGCGCTGGGATGTGGTATCGGGCGGGAGGAATTCGATCCAGAAAAGCTGCGCTATCATCGCATCATCATCATGACCGATGCCGATGTGGACGGCGCGCATATAAGGACACTGCTGCTGACGTTCTTCTACCGTCAGATGCACGAGCTGATCGAGCGCGGCCATATCTATATTGCCCAGCCGCCACTCTACAAGGTGAAAAAGGGCAAGCAGGAGACCTACCTCAAGGACGATGCTGAACTGAATGCCTACCTTCTGCGCACCGCGCTGGATGGCGCCGCATTGCATGTCAGTGCCGATGCCCCGCCACTGGCTGAGGGCGCGCTTGCAGATCTCGCGCAGCGTTTTGTCGCCGTCATGAGCATGGTCAAGCGACTCTCACGTCTTTATGACGAGGGTCTGATCGAGCGACTGATCTACATGCCCCGGGTGGATGAGGCCTTGCTGGCAGACAA
>JANTHH010000091.1 GCA_024762485.1 Chromatiales bacterium | reverse complement strand
CCGATTGATTTGTCGTTGGTGCGCCGGTAAGCTACGCCGCCTGATTTGTACGGAGATTGTCATGCGTCAGCCACTGGTTGCCGGTAACTGGAAGATGAACGGAACGCGGCAGAGCGTCGCCGAGTTGCTCGCGGGCCTCAAGTCGGGTGTCGGGCAGGTGACGACGGCCGAAATGGCGGTCTGCGCCCCGGCCATATTCATCCCGATGACCGAGGAGGCGCTCACCGGTAGCGCCATCAGCTGGGGCGGGCAGGATGTGTCCGTGCACGAGTCCGGCGCTTATACGGGCGAGATATCCGGCGGCATGCTAAAGGACTTTGGTTGCAAGTACGCCATCATCGGCCACTCAGAGCGTCGCACCTACCACGGTGAGAGCGACGAACTGGTGGCCGAGAAATTCGAGGCGGCCCTCAATGCCGGTCTGGTGCCCATCTTCTGTGTCGGCGAGACCCTGGAAGAGCGCGAGCAGGGCGTCACAGAGGCAGTGGTCGCCCGCCAGGTCGATGCCGTCATCAACCGAGGCGGTGTCGAGATGCTGGGCAAGGGTGTGATTGCCTACGAGCCGGTCTGGGCGATCGGCACCGGCAAAACCGCGTCCCCTGAGCAGGCGCAGGAGGTTCATGCCTTCATCCGCAGCCGTGTTGCGGGCCACAGCCAGGCAGTCGCCGATGGTATACAGATCCTTTATGGTGGCAGCATGAATCCGGGAAATGCCGCCCAGTTGCTGGCCAAGGCCGATATCGATGGTGGGCTGATCGGTGGTGCCTCGCTGAAGGCCGCAGATTTCCTGGCGATCGGCATCGCGGCGAACGCCTGATACAGGGCTGGAAACTCATGCTTCATACTGCACTGATTGTTTTTCATCTTCTGCTGGCCATTGGCATCATCGGACTTGTGCTGATCCAGCACGGCAAGGGTGCCGATGCCGGTGCGGCCTTCGGAAGCGGCGCGTCGGCAACGGTTTTCGGGGCCCGTGGTTCGTCCAACTTTCTCAGTCGAACGACCGGAATCCTCGCGGCGCTGTTCTTTGCCACCAGCATCGTGCTGGCCGGTTTCGCCATGAACCCCGGGGAGCAGGCGGGTCTGATGGATGCTGCCGAGCAGCCCGTTGCGCCGGCCGAGAGTGATCTTCCGGTAGTGGATGTACCCGCCCCGGCGGAGGCTGTGTCCGATGTGCCGGCAGTGCCGTCCGAGTAGTCAGGGGTTATCAAGTCATTAAGCCGAAGTGGTGGAATTGGTAGACACGCTATCTTGAGGGGGTAGTGGCGCAAGCCGTGCCGGTTCGAGTCCGGCCTTCGGCACCATCTGTAAAACGGTATCACCCGACTGGGTGATACCGTTTTTTTATGGCCTCAGAAGGTCAATAAAATTCATTTAAAACAACGAGTTGCATGGCCTTCCCTTATTTGACAGTGCGCGCGTCGCTGGCATAGACTCAGCGAAGCTTTTCGCAGACGATACAGCCAGAACAAATTACAAGAACCCGGGGGAGGGTCGCCGTGCTGGAAAATTATCTGCCCATCCTGATATTCATCCTGGTGGGCATTTTCGTCGGTATCGCCGCGGTGGGCCTGGGTTTCGTACTGGGTCCGCACAAGCCAGACACCGAAAAGACCTCGCCCTACGAATGCGGTTTCGAGGCCTTTGAGGACACGCGCATGAAATTCGACGTGCGCTATTACCTGGTCGCCATCCTCTTCATCATCTTCGATCTCGAGATCGCCTTCCTGTTCCCGTGGGCCGTCGCCCTGGACTCGATAGGCATGGCCGGCTTCTGGGCCATGATGATCTTCCTCGGCATTCTGGTCGTCGGGTTTATCTACGAGTGGAAAAAAGGAGCGCTGGAATGGGAGTAGAGGGCGTACTCGAGAAGGGTTTCGTCACCACCAGCCTCGACTCGGTCATCAACTGGGCACGTACCGGCTCCATGTGGCCGATGACATTCGGGCTGGCCTGCTGTGCTGTGGAAATGATGCATGCCGCCGCCTCGCGGTACGACATGGACCGCTTCGGCATGATCTTCCGCCCCAGCCCGCGGCAATCAGATGTCATGATCGTGGCGGGGACGCTGGTCAACAAGATGGCCCCGGCACTACGCAAGGTTTACGACCAGATGCCGGAGCCGCGTTGGGTGATCTCCATGGGTTCCTGCGCCAATGGCGGCGGTTATTATCATTATTCCTATTCCGTGGTCCGTGGCTGCGACCGGATCGTTCCCGTTGATATCTATGTGCCAGGGTGCCCGCCCACTGCCGAGGCCCTGCTTTACGGCATCCTGCAGCTGCATGACAAGATCCGGCGGACCAATACCATTGCCCGCTGACAAGACAAAGAGGCGATTGCAGCATGACGCCTGAAGAAAGGCTGGACGAACTGGAGGAGGCGCTGGAGGAGCAGCTCGAGGATTTCGACTGCACCACCACGCGCGCCGATGGCGAACTCACCCTGGTCGTGCCACGCGATGACCTGCTGCCTGTCATGCAGCGTCTGCGCGGGCACCGGGATCTCTCATTCGAGCAGTGCATCGATGTGTGCGGCGTGGACTACGCCGACTATGGCGTGTCCGAGTGGGTCACTACCGAGGCTGCCAACGTCGGTTTCGAGCGCGGTGCCGAGCGTGAGCCCCACGAGGTGCGCCCCGAGAACCGCTTCGCCGCGGTCTACCATCTGTTGTCCCTGGACAAGAATGTACGTCTGCGGGTGAAGGTGTTCCTCGACGCCGATCGGCCGGTGGTGGATTCGGTGGCCGGCATCTGGGCGTCGGCAAATTGGTTCGAACGCGAGGCCTTCGACCTCTACGGCATCCTCTTTGCGGGCCACCCGGACCTGCGGCGGATACTCACCGATTACGGTTTTATCGGCCATCCTTTCCGCAAGGATTTTCCGCTCATCGGCCAGGTCGAGATGCGCTACGACGCCGAAGAGGGGCGGGTGGTGTACGAACCTGTAGGGATCGAACCGCGCACCCTCGTGCCACGTGTTATTCGCCACGATGCGCGATACGAGGAAGGCCGTAAGCCAGAGCAGGAGGCGGAGGACAGCGATGCGTGAGATCCGCAACTACACGCTGAATTTCGGCCCCCAGCACCCCGCCGCACACGGTGTGTTGCGCCTGGTGCTGGAGATGGATGGCGAGGTCATCGAGCGCGCTGACCCTCACATCGGTCTGCTGCATCGTGGCACCGAGAAGCTGGCGGAAAGCAAGCCCTATAATCAGTCGATCGGCTACATGGATCGTCTCGACTATGTCTCGATGATGTGCAACGAGCACGGCTATGTCCGTGCCATCGAGAAACTGCTGGGCATCGAGGCGCCGGAGCGCGCGCAATATATCCGGGTGATGTTCGACGAGATCACCCGCATCCTCAATCACCTGATGTGGCTCGGCACCCATGCGCTCGATGTGGGCGCCATGACCATGTTCCTGTATTGCTTCCGCGAGCGGGAAGACCTGATGGACTGCTATGAAGCGGTCTCCGGTGCCCGCATGCACGCGACCTACTACCGCCCGGGGGGCGTCTACCGGGATCTTCCCGAGCAGATGCCGCGTTACGAGAGCAGTGAGTTCGTCAGCGAGCGGGAGGCAAAACGTCGCAACGCCAACCGCGAAGGCTCGCTGCTCGACTTCATCGAGGACTTTGTTGATCGTTTTCCCGGCCTGGTCGATGAATACGAGACCCTGCTGACCGACAACCGGATATGGAAGCAGCGCACCGTCGGTATCGGCGTCGTATCCCCCGAACGGGCGCGTCAACTCGGATTCACCGGGCCGATGTTGCGGGGTTCAGGCATCGCCTGGGATCTGCGCAAGAAACAGCCCTATGCGGTCTACGATCAGGTCGATTTCGACATCCCCATCGGTACGAATGGGGATTGCTATGACCGCTATCTCGTGCGGGTCGAGGAGTTCCGCCAGTCGGCCCGGATCATCAAGCAGTGCATACAATGGCTGCGTGCCAATCCCGGCCCGGTGATGCTCGACAACCACAAGGTAACCCCGCCCAAACGTGCCGAGATGAAGGACGACATGGAGGCCCTGATCCACCATTTCAAACTGTTCACCGAGGGCTATTGCCCGCCGGCGGGCGAGGTCTACGCGGCCGTCGAGGCACCGAAAGGCGAGTTTGGCTGCTACATCGTGTCGGATGGTGCCAACAAGCCCTATCGTCTGAAGATTCGTGCACCGGGCTTCCCGCATATGGCGGCGATGGACGAGATGGCCAGGGGGCACATGCTGGCTGACGTGGTGGCCATCATCGGCACCATGGATGTTGTGTTTGGGGAGATCGACCGCTGATGAGTATCCGGAACGAGCCCATGGTGCGGGTGAAGAAATTCGCAGACAAGTCCTCCCTTTTCACGGCGGAGATCCGTGCCGAGATCGACCGCTGGATTGCCAAGTACCCGGACGAATGGAAGCAGTCCGCGGTGATGGCCGCCCTGCGCATCGTGCAGGATGCCAACGGTGGCTCGCTCAGCCAGGAAGCGATGGACCAGGTGGCCGATTATCTCGACATGCCGCCGATCGCGGTCTACGAGGTGGCCACCTTCTACTCGATGTATGAACTCAAGCCTGTCGGCCGGCACAAGATCTGCCTGTGCACCAACGTGTCGTGCATGATCAACGGTTCCGACGACATCCTTGCCCATCTGCAGAAGCGGCTGGGGATCGGTTTCGGCGAGGTGACCGAGGATGGCCGTTTCAGTCTCAAGGAAGTGGAGTGCCTGGGTGCCTGCGGTGGTGCGCCGATGATGCAGATCGGACCGCGTTATTTCGAGAATCTCACCCCGGAGCTGGTGGATTCGATTCTGGACGGGCTGGAGTAGATCGATGGCGAATGAAGTCTGCCTGCGCACCCTGCACCTGGACCGCCCCTGGTTGCTGTCGACCTATCAGTCCGAGGGTGGCTATGAGGCCCTGAAGCGGATCCTCGATGAAAAGACACCCCAGGACGACCTGATCGAGATAGTCAAGCAGTCCGGCCTGCGGGGCCGCGGCGGGGCCGGCTTTCCCACCGGCCTGAAGTGGAGCTTCATCAACCGCACGGCCCCCGGCGACAGGTACATCGTCTGCAATTCCGACGAGGGCGAACCGGGCACCTTCAAGGATCGGGATATCCTGCGCTACAACCCGCACGCACTGATCGAGGGGATGATCATTGCCGGCTATGCAATTGGTGCGAAGGCCGGCTACAACTACATTCGCGGTGAGTTCTGGGAGCCCTACGAACGCTTCGAGGCGGCCCTGGAAGAGGCGAGGGCAGCGGGGCTGCTCGGTGACAACATCCTGGGCTCGGGCTTCAGCTACGACATCCATACCCACCTGGGTGCCGGTGCCTACATCTGCGGTGAAGAGACCGCCCTGCTCGAATCCATCGAGGGCAAGAAGGGGCAGCCCCGTTTCAAGCCCCCGTTCCCTGCCATGTTCGGCCTCTACGGTCGGCCCACGGTGATCAACAACACCGAGACCCTGGCCTCGGTACCGGATATCGTGCGTCAGGGTGCCGACTGGTTCCACAAGCTCGGCACCGAGAAGAGCGGCGGCAGCAAGCTGTTTTCCATCTCCGGCAATGTGCAGCGACCGGGCGTGTTCGAGATCCCCCTCGGCACCCCGTTCGCCGAACTGCTGGAAATGGCCGGCGGCATGAAGGAGGGCAGCACGCTCAAGGCGGTCATCCCAGGCGGTTCGTCGGCCCCGGTGCTGCCCGGCGAGATCATGATGGATCTCAACATGGACTACGAGTCGATCGCCGATGCGGGTTCCATGCTGGGTTCAGGTGCGGTGATCGTGATGGACGACTCCAACTGCATGGTCAAGGTGCTCGACCGAATCTCCTATTTCTATTACGAGGAATCCTGCGGCCAGTGCACACCCTGCCGCGAGGGTACCGGCTGGATGCACCGCGTGGTGCACCGAATCGAAAACGGCCAGGGTTGTCAGGATGACCTGGACCTGCTCGATGACGTGGCGAAGAAGATCATGGGCCGCACGATCTGCGCGCTGGGCGACGCGGCGGCCATGCCCGTGGCCGGCTTCATCAAGCATTTCCGCGACGAATTCCAATATCACATTGATCACGGCAAGTGCCCTGTCTGATGGCGCCTGAGAGAAAGAACGGATGAGCGACGACGCCAAGATAACCATCGAAGTCGACGGCCAGCAGCTGGAGGCGACGCCCGGTCAGATGCTGATCGAGATCACCGATGCCGCCGGTATCACGGTGCCGCGCTTTTGCTATCACAAGAAACTGACGGTCGCTGCCAATTGCCGCATGTGTCTGGTCGAGGTGGAAAAGGCGCCCAAGCCGCTGCCCGCCTGTGCCACGCCGGTGACGGATGGCATGAAGGTGCACACCCGGTCACCACTCGCCCGCGAGGCGCAGAAAGGGACGATGGAGTTCCTGCTGATCAACCATCCGCTCGACTGCCCGATCTGCGATCAGGGTGGCGAGTGCGAGTTGCAGGATGTGGCCGTGGGCTACGGCAGCGACGTGTCGCGCTATCACGAGCGCAAGCGCGTGGTGAGGGACGAGGACATCGGCCCGCTGATTGCCACCGAGATGACCCGTTGTATCCACTGCACCCGCTGCGTGCGCTTCGGCGGCGAGATCGCCGGCCTGCGCGAACTCGGGGCCACCGGGCGCGGCGAGCACATGCGCATCGGGGTCTACGTCGAGCACGCGGTCAGCTCGGAGTTGTCCGGCAACATCATCGATCTCTGCCCGGTGGGTGCGCTGACGTCCAGGCCTTTCCAGTACCGGGCGCGTGCCTGGGAGCTGTCCCAGCGCGACAGTGTCGCCCTGCATGATGGTGTCGGTGCGAATGTCCATGTTCATGTGCGTCGCAACCAGATCCTGCGCGTCGTGCCGCGCGAAAACGAGGCGGTGAACGAGACCTGGATTGCAGATCGCGAGCGCTTCAGCTACCAGGCGCTGCAGAGCGAAGAGCGGATTGTTCAACCGTTGTTGCGTGAAAACGGGGCGCTGCGCGAAGCCGCCTGGGAAGAGGCACTGGCCGGCGCCGCCGAGGCGCTGCAGGCGGCCGGGAGCGGACTCGGCACGCTGGTCTCGCCGAATGCCACCCTGGAAGAGATGTTCCTCAGCCAGCGCCTGAGCCGCGGCCTGGGCTCCAGTCATATCGATCACCGCCTGCGGCAGTCGGATTTTCGCGGTGATGCCGAGGATGCACCCATGCCCTGGACGGGCAGCCGCTTCGCCGAGCTTTCCTCCAACCAGGCAACCCTGCTGGTCGGCTCCTGGCTGCGCAAGGACCAGCCGCTGCTCAACCACCGGTTGCGGCAGTCGGTACTCGCCGGTGGCGCGGTGATGGCCATCAATCCGGTTGACTACGACTTCAATTACCCGCTGGTCGAATCGGTCGTGACACGTCCCTCGGAGATGGTGTCCGCGCTGGCCGGCGTTGCCGCGGCTCTCGGTGCCGATGCCGCCGGCGTCACGGTGGAGCCCGATGCGACACAGCGCGCCATGGCACAGCGGCTCAAGTCGGCGGGGCAGGGCGGCATCCTGCTCGGTGTGGCCGCCCACTTGCATCCTGATTTCAGCCTGCTGCGCCGCATCGCTGCAAATATTGCCGAGGCCACTGGCTGCAATCTCGGCCTGCTGCCGCCGGGTGCCAATGTGGCGGGTGCACACCTGGTGGGGGTGCTGCCGCACCGCTACCCCGGGGGGCGGCCGGTCGAGCAGGCGGGTCTGGATGCGATGACCATTCTTGCCGGCAACTGCAAGACGTTGCTGCTGTTCGATGTCGATCCCGAATTCGATGTGGCCAACCCGGCACTGATGAAGCAGGCGCTGGCGGGTGCAGACAAGGTTGTCGCCATCAGCAGCTTTGACAGCCCCTGGCTGCGCGAGCATGCCGACATCGTCCTGCCCCTGGCTGCCTTTGGCGAGACCTCGGGGACACTGGTGAACCTGCAGGGCGACTGGCAGTCGTTCTGTGGCGTCGTCGAGCCGAAAGGCGAGGCCCGACCGGGCTGGAAGATCCTGCGGGTGCTCGGCAACCTGACTGGCGTCAGCGGTTTTGATTTCCTCAGCACGGAGGAGGTGATCAATGAGATCCGCCTTGAGGCTGCAGGGATGACCCCGGACAACCGTCTGGGGACACCAGTCAGCACCCTGAAGCCCGAACTTTCCGAATCAGACGAGTTGCAACGCGTGGGTAGCGTGGCCATTTACGATGTCGATGCCATGACCCGTCGCTCGCCGGCACTGCAGGCGACGCCGGATGCCTGGACTCCCGGCGCACGTGTCCATTCATCGCTGGCAGAACGACTCGGTCTGGTGGCGGGTGACGAGGTGCGTCTCTCCCAGGCGGGTTGTTCGGCCAGCCTGCCACTGCAGCTTGACGACAGGGTGCCGGACAAGTGTGTCTGGTTGCCGATGGGTTCGCCTGGCAGCGAAAATTTGGCTGCCGGCTTTGGCCCCATTTCGCTGGAGAAATGCTGAGCATGGATACCCTCGTCGCCTTTTGGAACGACCTGCCGGTGGTGGTCAGGATACTCATCGGGATCGTCGCCATCATGGCGCCGCTGATGGTGCTGGTGGCCTACTACACTTACGCCGAGCGTCGCATCATCGGCGCCATGCAGGTGCGGATCGGCCCGAACCGGGTGGGTTTCTTCGGGCTGCGCATGGCGGGGCTGGGTCAGCCGATCGCCGATGCGGTGAAGCTGATGTTCAAGGAGATCGTGCTTCCCACCGGCGCCAACAAACTGTTGTTCCTGATTGCGCCGCTGATCTCCATCGGCCCGGCACTGGCGGCCTGGGCGGTGTTTCCATTCTCCCCCGGGCTGGTGCTGGCGGATATCAACGCGGGTCTGCTGTACATCCTGGCGCTCACCTCCATGGGTGTTTACGGTGTGATCATTGCCGGCTGGGCATCCAACTCGAAATATGCCTTTCTCGGTGCGCTGCGTTCAGCGGCCCAGATCGTCTCCTACGAGATTGCCATGGGCTTTGCACTGGTGGGCGTACTGGTGGCCGCGGGCAGCCTGAACCTCGGGCAGATCGTTGAATCGCAGAGCGGCAGCGCGTTGCACTGGTTCTGGTTGCCGCTGCTGCCGCTGTTCATGATCTACTGGATCAGCGGGGTCGCGGAGACCAACCGTGCACCCTTCGACGTGGCGGAGGGCGAATCGGAGATCGTCGCGGGTTTCCACGTTGAATATTCCGGCATGGCCTTTGCCGTATTCTTCCTCGCCGAATACGCCAACATGATTCTCATCTCCGCATTGACCGCGCTGATGTTCTTCGGTGGCTGGCTGTCGCCCTTCCAGGGTGTGCCGGTGCTCGATGAGGCGACGGCCTGGGTTCCAGGCTTCTTCTGGCTGTTGCTCAAGACCTTTTTCTTCATGTTCGCATTCCTCTGGTTCCGGGCGACCTTCCCCCGTTATCGCTATGACCAGATCATGCGTCTGGGCTGGAAGGTGTTCATCCCCATCACCATCGTATGGATCGTGGTGGTGGCCGGAATGAAGGTCGGCCATGTCCCTTGGTGGTTCGATTGAGCGGGTCGATATGATGAAATCCATGATCAACTACTTCCGCAGCCTCTTTCTGTTCGAACTGCTGCGTGGCCTCGGCCTCACCGGCCGATACCTGTTCGCGACCAAGGTGACGCTGAACTACCCGGAAGAGAAGGCACCTGTTTCTCCCCGCTTCCGTGGCCTGCATGCATTGCGGCGCTACCCCAATGGCGAGGAGCGTTGCATCGCCTGCAAGTTGTGCGAGGCAGTGTGTCCGGCGCTGGCCATCACCATCGAGGCAGAGCCACGCGACGACGGGTCGCGCCGCACGACCCGTTACGACATCGATTTGTTCAAGTGCATATTCTGCGGATTCTGCGAGGAATCCTGTCCGGTGGATTCGATCGTGGAAACGCGGGTCTATGAATACCATTTCGAAAACCGGGGCGAGCAGATAATGACCAAGCAGAAGCTGCTCGAGATCGGTGACAAGTACGAGACGCAGCTGGCCGCGGACCGGGCTGCGCAGGCAGCAGTACGCTGAACGGGGCGATGACGATGAGTTTTGAAAAGATCCTGTTCTATATCTTCGCCGCCATCATGCTGGGGGCGGCAGTGATGGTGGTGACCCGCCGCAATCCGGTCCACGCCGTGCTCTTTCTGGTGGTCGTGTTCTTCAACAGTGCCATTCTCTGGCTGCTGGCCGAGGCAGAGTTCCTCGCCATTGCGCTGGTGCTGGTCTATGTCGGCGCGGTGATGGTGCTGTTCCTGTTCGTGGTGATGATGCTCGATATCAACCTGGCGGAACTGCGCGAGGGCTTCATCAAGAACCTGCCGCTGGCACTGCT
>JANTHH010000090.1 GCA_024762485.1 Chromatiales bacterium | reverse complement strand
CTGTTGCCACAGTGCCCTGAATGCCGGCACCCAGCGATGATAGGTCTGCACCATGGCCAGGTGGGCGTTGTTCAGAAGCCGCTCGGCAGGCCGCGGCTTCGCCTCGCCACCCCGGGCCATCTGCAGGTGCTGCAGACGCTGCTGCAAGGCCTCGAAGATCTGCTGCTTCAGCTGCCGCTTCTCCACCGGCTGCAGCGGCATGCGATAGAGTTCGGCCAACGCGTCACGCGTCTCGGCCATCGCCCGCAGCACCCGCCCCTCGCGCTCGCGCTGCAGGTGCCAGGCCTTGAGCTGCTGTGGCGAGCGATCCTGCAGCCACAACTCGACGCCGATTTCCTCCACAGCACTGGCGTAGGATTCGTTGAAGGCGCTGTCGTCGCGCACGTAGAGCCGTTGATGCGCCAGCTCGTGGAAGATCAGGCCGGCGAGGTCCGCCTCGTCACGCCCGGCCACGGTGCTGGGCAGCGGGTCGTCGAACCAGCCGAGGGTCGAGTAGGCCGGCACCGGCAGCACGGCGACGTCATCGCCCGCCGCCTTCAGGCCGGCGGCGAAGTCCTCGGCCGCCCGCCGGTCGAAATAACCCCGGTAGCTGGTGCAGCCGACCACCGGGAAACACCATTGCCGCGGCTGCAGTGAGAACTCGCCGGTGGCCACCACACTCCATACCAGGGCATCGCGCTGCACGTCTGCATAGTCGCGGTAGCTGCCATTGTCGGGCAGGTCCAGGCGACTGACGGCAAAGCGACGGATCGCCTGCACCGTGCGCAGACGGGCAGCCAGTTCAGGCGGGGTCGCCGGGTCGGCGAGCACTGCGTCGATCGGTTCGGCACTGGCCATCAGCGCCAGCTGGCCGCGGGCCGACTGGGCGTAATAACTGATGCTGCTGCAGCCGGTGAGCAGCAGCAGGACAGCCGGCAGCAGCCACCTGGTCAGCCGTTCAGAGGCGATCACGCAGGTCTCTCAGGGCAAAGCCCGTGAGCGCGGGGCCGATGCCGCGGGTCAGGCCGATCACCTTGAAGCGCTCGCCCATTTCACTGGGCAGGGTCAGGGTCTTCACCGCCTGCACCAGCGGCAGGTGATCACGCAGCTGCGCCGGGTCGGAACTCATCACCAGTTCATCGAGCCCGCTGGCGGCAAGAAAATGTGCCTGGGTGGAGAAACCGGCAAGTTCGAACCCCGCGGCCTGGCCGGCCCGGGCCACCGCGGTGAAATCGACATTGGCGGTGATGTCCGCCAGCCCCGGCAGCAGCAGGGGGTCATCGTAGGCGCGGTGGCGGTAGTGGCAGATCAGGGTGCCCTGCTCACGCTGCGGATGGTAATACTCGCGACGGCTGTAGCCGTAATCGATCAGCAGCAGTGCCCCCTGCCCCAGGCTGCCCGACAGCGCGTCCAGCCAGGGCGCCAGCCGCAGATTCACCTCCGACCGGTAACCCACCGGCAGGGGGTCGATCTCCGCCTCGATGGCCTGCAGCGCCTCGCCCAGCCCGGCGCTGGCCACTGCCGCCCAGCGGCCGTCCAGACCCTCCTCACCGAGTGCGACGAAATACTCGGACCAGCCGTCGGCATCGCGGCGGAAGCGGTGCACCGGCATGGCATCGATCACCTCGTTGCCGAGCATCAGGCCCCTGAAGCCCGCTGCCGGCAGCCGCTCGAGCCACTGCACCCGCTCGAGCAGATGCGGTACCCGTGCCTGCAGGGTCTCGCGCTGGCGCTGGCGCAGCTCGGGGCTGAGCTCGAGCAGGCGGTAGCTGTCAGGCAGGCAGCCCAGGTGCTCCAGTTCCAGCAGCAGATCCGCTGCCAGGACACCCGAGCCCGGCCCGAATTCAAGAATATCGCCACCGCCGAGGGTCTCCAGCACCTGCCGGCACTGCCGCGCCAGACAGCGGGCGAACAGCGGCGAAACTTCAGGCGCTGTGACGAAATCGCCGCCCTCGCCGAACTTGCGCGTGCCGTTGACGTAGTAGCCAAGGCCGGGGGCGTAGAGCGCGGCCTCCATGAAGCGGTCGAAGGGCAGCAGGCCACCGGCGGCGTCGATCGACTCGGCAAGGTGGGCCTGCAGGGACTGCAGCACGCGCTGTCCATCGGAATCGGGTGGCGGCAGATCGAATGCCGGGCTGGTGTGCATCGGGCAACCTTTGTTGTGCATGCGGGGTGACTGGGACGCACGCCCCGATTCCGTTACAGTGCGGGACAGCGTCCTATCAGTGTACCAATCACGACACCATGTCAGAGCAGAATACGATCGACCTCAGCGGCAGGACCGCCCTGATCACCGGCGGTGCGACCCGGGTCGGTGCCGCCATCAGCCGCGCCCTGCACCGGGCCGGGGCCCATGTGCTGATCCACTACCGGCACTCGGCCGACAGTGCCCGCGGGCTGTGCGACGAGTTGCTGGCCAGGCGGCCCGACTCGGCCGATCTGCTGCAGGCCGACCTGCTGGTGACGGAAGACCTGGCGCGACTGGCGCACGAGGCCCCCATGGCCACCGGCCGGCTCGACATCCTGGTCAACAATGCCTCCAGCTTCTATCCCACGCCCATCGGCGAGGCCACCGAGGCCCACTGGGAAGACCTCATGGGCAGCAACGCCAAGGCCCCCTTCTTCCTCGCCCAGGCGCTGGCACCCCAGCTGATCGGCCAGCGCGGCTGCATCGTCAACCTGGTGGACATCCACGCCGAACGCCCCCATCACGAGCATCCCATCTACAGCATGGCGAAGGCGGCGAATGCCATGCTGGTGAAGTCGCTGGCGCGCGAGCTGGCGCCCGAGGTACGGGTCAACGGGATCGCGCCCGGCGCCATCCTCTGGCCGGACGACTTCATGGAGGACACGCAGAAGCGGGCCGTGCTGGCACGCATCCCGCTGGCCCGCCCCGGTACCCCGGAGGACATCGCGCGCACCGCGCTGTTCCTGGTCGACGCACCCTACATCACCGGCCAGATCATCGCCGTGGACGGCGGGCGCAGCGTCCAGCAGTAATCCCGCGCGGCTCAGCTGGCGGCCGGATCCTGGGCCAGCGAGGAATCGTCCACCCACACCCGGTTTCGCCCGGCGCGCTTCGCCTCGTAGCAGGCCGCATCCGCCTGCTGCATCACCGTCAGCACGTTCCCCGAATGGCCGTGGATTTCGGCGATGCCGATGCTCGCCTCGACCGAGTACTCACCCTGCTCTCCCTGGTATTCGTATCGCTCGATCGCGCGACGGATGTTCTCCGCCACGCCGCAGGCCTCGAGCAGCGGGCAGTGTTCCAGCAGCACGGCGAATTCATCGCCACCCAGGCGTGCCACCGCGTCGCGGTTGCGCACCTCCTGCATCAACAGGCGGGCAATGTCCTGCAGCAGCCGGTCGCCGGCGGCATGGCCCTCGATATCGTTGACCTGCTTGAAGTGATCGAGATCCAGCACCACCAGGGCGTGCTGGCCATGCTGCATTACCGCGGACTCCAGCGCCTTGGCCAGCCGGCCGTTGAAGGCATGACGGTTGAGCAGCCGGGTGAGTGGGTCATGATGGGCCATCCAGCTGATCCGCTTGCGGATATCGCGCTCGAAAAAGGCGCTCCCCACCGCCAGGCCTGCCAGCGTGGTCACCCACAGCAGCGCGATGTTGAGGTAATAGAGGTTGATCGACAGCGGCATGGCGGCCTGCTGCGCCGGCACCGACAGCCCGAGCAGCAGCAACAGACTCGCCATGACGGCCGAGAGCACGCCGACATGGGCACCGATCATGGCCATGCCGATCACCGTTGGCACCATCAGGTAGAGTACCAGGGAGGCCTGCAGCAGCGTGGGTTGCAGCCAGGCGACCCATACCAGTCCACAGGCAAAGATCAGTCCCGCAAGGAGTATCCACCAGGAACGGATCTGGCTCAGCAGGCTGCGCCAGACCGGCAGCAGCAGCAGGAACCCACCGAACACCAGCACCCCGATGCTGTTGCCCAACCACCACAAACCGGCGACCACCTGCAGCGAGAGCGCCGTTTCACCGCCTGCCAGGCCCAGGCCGATGGTGCCGAGGCCGGCACTGAACAAGGGACCCAGCACCGCACCGAGCGCGACGAACAGCATGACGTCACGCACGTGCTGCAGGCGGGCATCGAAACGAAGCCGCCGCAGCAGGTAGATGGGGACCACCACCTCCAGGATACTGCCGGTACCGGCCAGCAGGCCCACCTGCCAGGGGATATGCAGCGACAGGGCGAGCAACAGCATGGCCGGCAGGATGGCAAGACTGTAACGCAGGCCGGCCCAGTAGCAGATGGCAAAGGCGAGACCGGAGGCCGGCCAGATAGGCGTCACCCCGCTCTGGGGCGATTGCAGTGACATCGCCGCCATGCCCAGGAGGTAATAACCGCACATGAGCAACAGGGCCAGCATCAGCCCCCTGCCCACCGATCGCGGTGCCCAGCGGGGACGATTGATTCTCGCCTGCAGCGCTTGCGCCTTATCGTTCATCAGCCTGCACCTCCCTCACATCCATGATCCGGGTTGCAGATCCGCCATCGCAGCCGACCATTCAGAATGACAGGTCGACAGGTTCGAGGCCGTCGCGCAGGGCCGGGTCGAACGCCTGCCACAGCTCACCGTAGCTGCGCTGCAGACGGGGATGGAGCTGATCAGCAGCCACCTCCGCCAGCGGACCGAGCACGAAGGCATAGTGCAGGATCTCGTCCCGCGGGATGTCCTGCTGCTCGTCCAGCAGATCATCGTAGGTAAGGATGTCGATATCCAGCGTCCTGGAGGAAAACTTCTCGCCGCCACGCAACCGGCCATGGGCATCCTCGATCGCACGCAACCGCTGACGCAACGTTGCCGGGTCGATGTCGACGTTCATGCCGGCCACCAGATTGTAGAACGGTTCGCCGGCAAAGCCCTCTGCCGGAGACTGGTAGACCGCGGACAGCCGCAATGGGCCGAAGGCCTCGTCCAGGGCCGCCACGGCACCGCGCAGGTTGGCCTCGCGGTCGACGTTGCTGCCGAGGCTGAGCCAGACCCAGGGCATCAGCCGAGCTCGCCCCGCTCGATGATCACCCCGACATCGCTCGCACCCCGCACCGCGCCTTTCTTGTTCAGATTGAGCCGCACCCAGCGCACGCCGAACTCCTCGCGGATGATCGCCGCACAGCGCTCCGCCAGGGTCTCCACCAGCTGGAATTCGCTGTCACCGACGAACTGCATCAACCGCTTCGCCACCGATTTGTAATTGAGGGTGTCCTCGATGCGCTCGGTGGCCGCCGCGCGGGCGATATCGGCGCTCATCTCGATGTCGAAGATGATGGTCTGGGTGGTGTGACGCTCCCAGCCATAGATGCCGATGACGGTATCGATGCGCAGGTCGCGGATGTAAACGATGTCCATGTGGGCCTGGGTGCCTGTCTCAATGGTTGAATGGTCAGGCTGGGCAGACTATCACAAGGCCACCTTGACCGGCCTGCCGGCGGACCGAACAATAACCACCTCCTGTTCGCCTCCGGATTCTCCATGATCACCGACAGCCTGCTCATTCTCGGCGCTTACCTTCTCGGCTCCATCTCCAGCGCCATTCTCGTCTGCCGGATCATGGGCCTGCCCGACCCACGGACCGAGGGCTCGCACAACCCCGGAGCCACCAATGTGCTGCGTATCGGCGGCAGGCTGCCGGCCGCCATCACCCTGCTGGGAGACAGTATCAAGGGGCTGCTGCCGATGCTGGTGGCACACCTGCTGGACGCTGCGCCAACAGTACTGGCGCTGACCGGGCTGGCGGCCTTCCTCGGACATCTCTACCCGGTCTTCTTCGGTTTCCGTGGCGGCAAGGGCGTGGCCACCGCACTGGGGGTGCAGTTCGGGCTGCACTGGATGATCGGCGGCGCCGTGGCCTTGATCTGGCTGTTCGTCGCCAAGGTGATGCGCATCTCCTCCCTGGCGGCGCTGATCTCCATGTCGCTGGCGCCGGTGATCGTCTGGCTGGTGTGGCCCGACCGCGACCTGGTGATCGCCCAGACGGTGATCTCCCTGTTGCTGATCTGGCGTCATCGCAGCAACATCCGCAAGCTGCTCAGTGGCAGCGAGGATGCCATCGGCGGCACGGACAAGCAGGGCTGACTCCAGCCCCGGGCCGGCTTGCCGCGCACTACACCCGGGGACCTGATCGCGCCTGGCTGGATGCGCAATGCCTATACCGCCGGCAGCGATTCCATCGGCCAGCGCGGCCGGATGTCAAACGACAGCCCCTCGTGCTGGCCGGCATGCAGCCGCTGCCAGCCGGCGTAGGCGATCATGGCGCCGTTGTCGGTGCAGAACTCGGCCCGCGGATAGCAGGCCCGCCCGCCGCGCTCGGCCATCATCAGGTCGACCCGGGCCTGCAGACGCCGGTTGGCGCTCACCCCACCGGCAAGCACCAGCGTGTCCACCCCACTCGCCTCCAGTGCGCGCCGGCACTTGATCGCCAGGGTGTCCACCACGGCATCCTCGAAGGCGCGGGCGATGTCGTCCTTCAGCTGTTCCAGCTCCGCCCCACCGAGACCGGCAGACTCCCGCTGCAGAGTGGTCAGCGCAAAGGTCTTGAGGCCGCTGAAGCTGAAATCGAGACCCGGCCGGTCGGTCATCGGCCGGGGAAAACGGAAACGTGTCGGATCGCCCCGCTCGGCCCGTGCCGCCAGCACCGGCCCGCCGGGATAGCCGAGGCCCAGCATCTTCGCCGTCTTGTCGAAGGCCTCCCCGGCGGCATCGTCCACCGACTGGCCAAGCAGGCGATAACGCCCGATGCCCGCCACCTCCACCAGCTGGGTGTGACCGCCCGAGACCAGCAGGGCGACGAAGGGGAAGGCAGGCGGCGCCGGTTCGAGCATCGGCGCCAGCAGGTGTCCCTCCATGTGATGCACACCGATCGCCGGCACGTCCCACGCCCAGGCCAGTGAGCGTCCCAGCGCCGCCCCCACCAGGAGTGCGCCGGCAAGTCCCGGCCCAGCGGTGTAGGCCACCCCGCTGATGGCGTCGTGCTCGAGACCGACCTGCTCCAGCAGGCCGCGCAGCAGTGGCACCAGCTTGCGCACATGATCGCGCGAGGCCAGCTCCGGCACCACGCCACCGTACCCGGCATGCAGCGCGACCTGGCTGTACAGCTGGTGGCCGAGCAGGCCCCTCTCGCCGTCGTAGAGGGCCACGCCGGTCTCGTCACAGGAAGTCTCGATACCAATCACACACATGGGCTTTGCAAATGTCCCGCAGAGTCAGTAGAATTTTGCGCCTTTCTGGGTTCAGACACCCGAGCCCAGTGTAACGGCATCGACAACGAGGACACCATGCCCAACGTACGAGTTAAAGAAAACGAGCCCTTCGAGGTCGCCCTCCGCCGCTTCAAGCGCTCCTGCGAGAAGGCCGGCGTGCTGGCCGAGGTCCGCCGCCGCGAGTTCTACGAGAAGCCCACCTGGGAACGCAAGCGCAAGGCCGCCGCTGCCGTGAAGCGCTCGCAGAAGAAGGTACAGCGCGAGAGCCGCCGCTTCGAGCGTCCGTACTGAGTTCGCCCCACCCCGTGCTGAAACAACGCCTGCAGGATGACATGAAGGCCGCCATGAAGGGCGGCGACAAGCCCCGTCTGGGGGTCATCCGACTGATTAATGCCGCCATCAAGCAACGCGAGGTCGACGAGCGCATAGAGCTCGACGACACCCAGGTGCTTGCGGTGCTTGACAAGATGCTCAAGCAGCGCCGGGACTCCGTCGAGCAATACGTCAAGGCGGGCCGCGACGAACTGGCGGAGCAGGAACGCTTCGAGATCGGCGTCATCCAGGACTACATGCCCGAGGCCCTTTCCGAGGCGGAGATACAGGCCCTCATCGAGGAGGCCGTCGCCACGACCGGCGCCAGCGAGATGAAGGACATGGGCAAGGTCATGGGCAACCTCAAGCCCAAGCTGCAGGGCCGCGCCGACATGGGGGCCGTCAGCGCCCTGATCAAGCAGAAACTCTCCGCCTGACCCCGCACCGTCACGGCTTCAGCGCTCGCCCCGCACCGGGTCGCCTGGGTTAAGCTAAGCCCAATGGCCGGCAAGATCCCACAACACTTCATCGACGACCTGCTCAACCGGGTCGACGTGGTCGATGTCATCAACCGCCGCGTGCCACTGAAGAAGGCAGGCCAGGACTACAGTGCCTGCTGCCCCTTCCACGACGAGAAGACACCCTCTTTCACCGTCAGCCCCACCAAGCAGTTCTATCACTGCTTCGGCTGTGGCGCCCACGGCACCGCCCTCGGCTTCCTGATGGAGTACGATCGCCTGAGTTTCCCCGAGGCCGTGGAAGAGCTGGCCCGCTCGGCCGGGCTGGAGGTGCCACGCGAGGCCGGCTTCGAGCAGGGCCCCGACAATCGCCCGCTGTACGACATGCTGGGACAGGCCGCGCGCTTTTTCGCCTGGCAGCTGCGCCATCACCCAGAAGCCGGCCGCGCCGTATCCTACCTGCAGGGGCGCGGGCTCTCCGGCGAGATCGCCGCTGAATTCCAGATCGGTTTCGCGCCCCCGGGCTGGGACAACCTGCTGTCCCACCTTGGCCGCAGCGCGCGTGACATCACCCTGTTGCGTGATGCCGGACTGATCGCCGAACCCGACGGCAAGCGCTACGACCGCTTCCGCGACCGCATCATGTTTCCGATCCTCGACACCCGGGGACGGGTGATCGGCTTTGGCGGCCGGCAGCTCGATAACGGCGAAGCACAGGAGACCGCGGCCGGCGAGGGGGCGCGCAAGCCGGGGGCGAGTGGACCGAAATACCTCAACTCGCCCGAGACCCGGGTATTCCACAAGGGACGCGAACTCTACGGCCTCTACCAGGCACGCAAGGCCAACAAGGACCTCCGGCGACTGCTGGTGGTCGAGGGCTACATGGACGTGGTGGCGCTTTCCCAGTTCGGCATCCGCAACGCGGTTGCCACCCTCGGTACCGCCACCACCGCCGAGCACCTGGAAAAGCTGTTCCGCACCACGCCGGAGGTGGTGTTCTGCTTCGACGGTGACCGCGCCGGGCGCGACGCCGCCTGGAAGGCCCTGAACACCGCGCTGCCCCTGCTGCGGGACGGCCGCCAGGCGAGTTTCCTGTTCCTGCCCGAGGGCGAGGATCCTGACACCCTGGTGCGTCAGATCGGCCAGGATGCCTTCGTGCGGCTTATCGACGAGGCGCAGCCGCTGCCCGAATTCCTGTTCGACAAGCTCGGCGAGCAGACCGACCTGGGACGGCTCGACGGGCGCGCACGGCTCGGCGAGCTGGCCTCCCCGCTGATCGAACAGATCCCCGGCAACACCCTGAAGGCCGTGTTGCGGGACAAGCTCGCCCTGCTGTCGGGTACCCGGCACCTTTCGGTCGCCGGCACCCCGCAACGGCAGGGGCGCACTCAACGCCCGCCAGCGCGCCAGGGTCTGAACACCCTCTCGCCGGTCCGTCGCGCCATTGCCCTGCTGCTGCAGAATCCTGAAATCGCCACGGCCACTGACCTGCCCGAAGGCTGGCGAGAGCTGACAAACCCAGGGTTGGATGTACTGAAGCAGTTACTTGAAAATCTGCGCGCCAACCCACATCTGAACACCGCAGCACTGGTGGAGCGCGAGCCCGATGAGAAACTGCGTCAGCTTTTCGGTCAACTGGCCGCTACAGCGCTGGAGACCCACGATGACGCCGTCGAGCAGTTCCGTGGCGTCCTTCAACGACTGGAGAAACAGGCCCTGGAGGCCGAGCGCACCCGACTGGCCAAGTTGCCACTTTCCGCTCTCTCGGACGCTGAAAAACAACGACTTAGGGAACTTTATCGCCTCAGAGACACTCTCAAGGATTAGTAAAAACCCCTAGTCACAATCCGATATTCAATCTATAATACGCAATTCATTTTTGCGTTCGTCATTACCGCGACCTGTTTTCCTCTGGGACCTCTATGGATCAGCAACAGCAACAGCAGTCCAGCATCAAAGACCTCATCGCCAAGGGCAAGGAACAAGGCTTCCTGACCTATGCCGAGGTCAATGACCACCTGCCGGACACCATCGTCGATCCCGAGCAGATCGAGGACATCGTGCGCATGATCAACGACATGGGCATCACCGTCCATGAACATGCGCCCGATCGCGACGAGACCGCCATCACCGACAACGCCGTCAACACCGACGAGGACGCAGCGGAGGCCGCCGCAGCCGCGCTCGCATCGGTGGACAGCGAATTCGGACGCACCACCGACCCGGTGCGCATGTACATGCGCGAGATGGGCACTGTCGAGCTGCTGACCCGCGAAGGCGAGCTGCGCATCGCCAAGCGCATCGAAGATGGCCTGAACCAGGTCAGCGCCGCGGTCTCCACCTTCCCGCCTGCCGTCGA
>JANTHH010000089.1 GCA_024762485.1 Chromatiales bacterium | reverse complement strand
GGCGAGGCAGGTGGGTCGTGGCGTGCGCAAGCTCAAGGTCAGCGTGCTGGAAGAACGTGACATGGAAAAGCTCGGCATGGGCGCCCTGCTCTCGGTCAGCAAGGGGAGCAGTGAACCGGCGAAGCTGATCGTCATGGAATACAAGGGTGGCAAGTCCGGCAGCAAGCCGGTGGTGCTGGTGGGCAAGGGCCTGACATTCGATGCCGGCGGCATCTCCATCAAGCCCGGTGCCAACATGGACGAAATGAAATACGACATGTGCGGTGGTGCCAGTGTCATCGGCGCCATGGCTGCCTGCGTGGAACTGCAGCTGCCAATCAACGTGGTGGGCGTTGTGCCCTCCTCCGAGAACCTGCCCGACGGCAAGGCCAACAAGCCCGGCGACATCGTCACCAGCATGTCCGGCCAGACCATCGAGATCCTCAACACCGATGCCGAAGGCCGACTGATCCTGTGCGATGCACTGACCTACAGCGAGCGCTTCGAACCGGACGTGGTGATCGACATCGCCACCCTCACCGGCGCCTGTATCGTCGCACTCGGCAACCAGGCCAGCGGTCTGTTGGCGAATAACGACAAACTGGCAGAGGATCTGCTGGCCGCCGGTCAGCACACCAGCGACCGCGCCTGGCGCCTGCCGCTGTGGGACGAATACCAGGAGCAGCTGGACAGCAACTTCGCCGACATGGCCAACATCGGCGGCCGGGGTGCCGGGACCATCACCGCGGCGTGCTTCCTCGCCCGCTACACCAAGAAGTTCAAGTGGGCACACCTGGACATCGCCGGCACCGCCTGGAAGTCCGGCAAGGAAAAGGGCGCCACTGGCCGCCCGGTGCCGATGCTGGTGCAGTACCTGCTGAAGCGTTGCCGCCTGTCGCATTGATCGCCCTTCAGTGGAGCGGACCGATGACCCGTGTTGATTTCTACATCCTCGACGAGGCGGCGCGCGACGACCGCTTCGGCCTCGCCTGCCGGCTGGCAGAGAAGGCCTGGCAGCAGGGCCACCGGGTGCTCATCCAGGCCGACAGCGAGGAAGAGGCCCGTCACCTCGACCGGCTGCTTTGGGTCTACCGCGACCAGAGCTTTGTGCCCCACGGCATGCTCGGCAGGGCCGACGCGGCACTGAACCCGGTACTGATCGCGCAGCCCGGCCAGGAACCCGGTGAAGAGCACGGCGTGCTGATCAATCTCGCCGCCGAGGTCCCCCGTTTCTTCAGCCGCTTCGAGCGGGTCGCCGAGTGCGTGGACAAAGACGAGGATGCACGGCAACGCAGCCGCGAGCGCTTCCGCTTTTACCGTGAGCACGGCTATCCACTCGACAGCCATACCATCAGCTGACACCCCATGCTGGATCAACCAGGCCACGCGGGCGTAGGATAAGAGCGACCAGCCGAGATGCAGGAAATGTTTTCACAGGAGCGGAACCATGACCGAAGACACCCAGCAAGACAAACCCTCACTCGAGGATGAACTGGCCACCATAAAGGGCGATGTGGCCCGCTTGCGTGACGACATTGCCTCCCTGGCAGATGCCCTCAAGCAGGTGGCCGGCAACTACAACGACAGCGCCAAGGACCGGGCACGTGAGAAAGTCGCCCAGGCGAAGGCGCAGGTCGACGAGCAGATCGACCGGGTCATGGCCGGTGGCCGCGATGCCATGGAAGGGGTCGAGTCGCGCATCAGTGAGCGGCCCATCGCCAGCCTGCTGACGGCCGCGACCTTTGGCTTCATCCTTGCCAAGCTGCTCGATATCGGGGGGCGTCGCTGAACAACCTCGCCGAACTGCTGATCGCGGTCACCGACCTGCTGGAGGCCGAAGGCCGTGCATTGCGTCACTGGTCGCTGCGGGTCGCGGTGGCGCTGGCACTGGTCTTCCTGGTCGCCTTCATCGCAGTGGCCGGGCTGGTCTTCCTGCTGATCGCCGCCAATCTCCATTTTTCCGCGCTGTGGGGGCCGGTGGCCGGTGCCCTGGTGGTCAGCGCGGGCCTGTTCGTCGCTGCCGGGAGCATCCTGTGGATCGCCACGAAGATACTGCGCTGAGCGTCGACGAGGCGAAGACACGGCTGCGCGCGCTCGCCTATCAGACCAGTCCCGCCAACTGGGTGCGCGGCCATCCCTGGGATGCCGTGGCCATTGCCTTTGCCGCCGGCCTGCTTGCCGGGACCGAGCCTCGCGCCCGTCCGCCCCTGGCCGAGGCGTTGGCGAAGATACTCTCCGAAGGGCTGGTCGACCTGGCCATGAATCCCACGCGGGAGTGAGATCCCGATCGGTATACCCGGGTTACGCAAACCGTCAGCGAGGCGCGCCGTTCACCCCCCGGACGCACGCTCGCTGGGGCAACAGCGGAATGAGCCGAACATCAACCAGGCGAGCGAACCACAGGTGGCATAGACCGTCCAGAACGAGAACACCACGTCGCTGAGAAAATGCGCGCCCTGGACGATGCGGCCCAGCCCCACCAGCCCACCGAGCACGATCCCGGCCCACAGCCAGCGGCGATCACGGAATACCCAGGCCAGCGCGATCAGGAAGAAGCCCATGGCCGCGTGTCCGCTGACGAAAGAGCAGTTGCGCCCACACTGGTCCGAGATGACGAAGGCGGGTGTGAAGACCCGGTCACCACCGAACTCGGCAACGGTGGCGGGCCGGGCGCGGCCGGAATGGGCCTTCAGCACCTCGTTCACTGTCAAGCCCGGTCCCAGCGCGAGTACCGCCACCAGGAACCAGATGCGCTTGCGCAGCCCCTTCTCGGCCGGCCCACGCCAGTACCAGCTGGCGAACAGCATCCAGAACAGCAGGGCCGCGACCACGAAATGCAGCTTGGCAAAGACGAGATAACTGAAACGGACCAGGGGCTCAGTGGCGGCGAAAAAGCCCTGCCCCGGCGCATAAAACCAGCCCGAGACCATCAGGTCGATACCGGGAAACAGGCGAAACAGCAACGCCATGGAGACAAACAGCACCAGTGCGGGGTGCCTTCGCAGCCAGTTGCTCATCGGTAGCCCTCGAAGTCTTCGACCAGGTAGACGTGAAGGGTCCGGACCAGGTCCGGGTAGACCCGGTAGCTCACCTGGCCGAGATCCCGGTGAGTCCGGAATCGCGACAGCACCGATGCATCCAGCGGCTGCCTGCTGATGAACAGGAAGCGCCGGCCCGGGGCGTGCTTGATGTCATCCGCCAGCTCGTACTGGCTGTCGACCATCCCGTCGGGATTCCAGCTCGCCACCCGCGGTGGCCAGTCACCACTGTAATAACCCATGTAGGCCAGCAGTTCGCGCTCGTTGCTGAGCAGGATGGCATCAGGATATTGCGTGCGCAGCTTTGCCAGGCGGGTACCGAGTTCGGGCCAGCCCAAGCGCTTGCGGTAAGGCGTGCTGTTGCGGTCGAGCTGGATGCCAAGCGCATCGGCAATGGCATGGTAATGATAGACACCGACCAGGATCAGGCTGTTGGCCAGGATGCCAACGGCCAGCCAGCGCGGCGCGGAACGTGCGAGAAAGGCCGTCACCAGCAGGCTGCCGGCGACGTAGGCAGGCGACGCCCAGTTGAGATTGGCCTCGGCCAGCAGCGCCTGCAGACTGATCACCAGCAGCGGTAGCACGCTGACCCAGAACAGCAACCGGTCACTGCCCGTGACAAGACGCGAGGGGCGCAGCAGCAGTATCAGCAGGGTGACAAAGAACACCGGCCCGAAGACCACCAGCTGGGGCAGCAGGAACTCGAACAGTTTGTCGATGTGCAGCAGCTCACCCTGAAGCTGGCTGATCTGCGCGGTATGGCGGAAGGAGATGAAATCATGCTGCAGGTTCCACCACAGGTTGGGTGACCAGACCAGCGCCGCTGTGAGTGCGCCCAGCCACAGGCCGGGCGACATCAGCAGGCGGCGTTGCTCACGATCGGTCAGCAGGTAACACAACAGGCCGATGGCGAGCAGGCCCATGGTGTATTTGCTGAGCAGCCCCAGTCCGGCAGCGACACCCGTCAGCAGCCACCAGTGCAGCCGGTTGCTGTCCCGTGCCTCGACGAACAGGCGCAGGGTCAGCGCCCAGAAAAAGTGCAGCGGGGCATCGGTGGTGGTGTAGACCGACATGACGCCCATGATGGGCACGGTGAGGAAAGCCAGCGCAGCAAGCAGCCCCACCCGCTCGCTGTACAGGCGGCGACCGAGGCTGAATATCAGCAGGCCGGTCAGGCTGTGCAGCAACAATGCCACGATCTTCACCCCCAACACGCCGCTGCCGAGCAGGGCGGTTGACGCGGCAAGCAGCCAGGCCACCATCGGCGGCTTGGAGTAATAGCCCAGATCCGGCGTCACTGACCAGAAGAGATAATAGGCCTCTTCGACATCCAGCGTCAGTATGCCGCTGTTGATCAGCCACAACCGGTATGCGAAGAGTATGGCGACCAGCAGCAACGCCCACAGACTGCCTGCCAGGGTGGCCTGCCGCTGTCCTGCGGAGGAGGTCATGCCGGCAGATCGGACCCTGCGTCGGCCTGCATCCATGCGTCCCCGGCATCCTCCACCAGAATCGAATAGTCGCCACGACCGGTTGACTCGAAGTAGGTGCGACTGAGCAGTTCGGCGAGCACCCCGGTGGTGAGGAACTGGATCGACATCACTACGAACAACACACCCATGAATAGCAGTGGCCGGCCACCGATGGCCTCACCGAGGAAGACCTTGATGAAGAAGAGGTAACCCAGCGCCAGGCCACCGAGCAGACCGAAGAAGAGGCCGATGCCGCCGAAGAAGTGGCCAGGGCGGGCACGAAAACGCAGGAAGAAGAACACCGCCAGCAGGTCGACGATGACCCGGAAGGTCCGCGACAGACCGTACTTTGACTCGCCGAACTGGCGAGCACTGTGTCCGACCACTGTCTCGCCGATGCGCCGCGGTGAGGTGACGCCGGCCACCCACACCGGGATGAATCTGTGCATCTCGCCGAAGAGGCGTACCTGTTTTATCACTTCCGCCCGGTAGACCTTGAGGCTGCAGCCATAGTCATGCAGGTTCACCCCGGTGACGCGGGCGATCAGCCGGTTGGCCACGCGCGAAAGAAACTTGCGTACCGGTTCGTCGTGCCGGCGCTTGCGCCAGCCCTGCAACAGGTCGAGGTCGCGTTCCTGCAGTTCCTGCACCAGCCGGGGGATGTCCGCCGGATCGTTCTGCAGGTCACCATCGAGGGTGGCGATGAACTGCCCGCGCGCCGCATCGATGCCCGCCTGCATGGCGGCGGTCTGGCCGAAGTTACGCCGCATGCGGATCAGCCGCACATGGCTGCCGTAGCCGGCGGCCTCGGCACGCAGCCTGTCATAGGTATCGTCTGCACTGCCATCATCGACGCAGATCAACTCCCACGGCCCCGCGTAGGCAGCCAACCCCTGGTGGACGGCCTGCAGCAGAGGAGCGACGTTGTCCGCCTCCTCGTACAGGGGGATGACGATGGAAAGCGTGTTTGCGACGTTCTCGGTCTTGTCGTTCATGAAATCCAGATATGCCGGGTGATGATGATGCCGTCGGCATCACGGAAAAAGGGGCCATAAGGCCCCTTTCGCATACGGCGAATGATCAGCTCACTCGTCGTCGCCCACCGCTTTCATGCTCAGGCGGATACGGCCCTGCTTGTCCACTTCGAGCACCTTGACCTTGATGACATCGCCCTCGGCCAGCTTGTCGCTGACCTTCTCCACCCGCTCGTCTGAGATCTGGGAGATATGCACCAGGCCGTCCTTGCCTGGCAGGATGGTGACGAAGGCACCGAAGTCCATGAGGCGGGCGACCTTGCCCTCGTACACCTGACCCACCTCGACATCGGCTGTAATCTGCTCGATTCGCTTGCGCGCCCGCTCGCCCGCCGCCTTGTCGACCGAGAACACCTTGACCATGCCATCGTCACTGAGGTCGATTGTGGCACCGGTCTCCTCGGTGATGGAACGGATGGTGGCGCCGCCCTTGCCGATGACGTCGCGGATCTTCTCCGGATTGATCTTGAAGGAGATGATGCGCGGCGCATGCTCGGACACCTCCTCGCGGGGTGCGTTGATGGCCTTGTTCATCTCGCCGAGGATGTGCAGACGCCCATCTTTGGCCTGATGCAGGGCGATCTCCATGATCTGCCGGGTGATGCCCTGGATCTTGATGTCCATCTGCAGCGCGTTGACGCCCTTCTCGGTACCAGCGACCTTGAAGTCCATGTCGCCGAGGTGGTCCTCGTCACCGAGGATGTCGGTGAGCACCGCGAAGTCCTCGCCTTCCTTGATCAGGCCCATGGCCACGCCGGCCACCGGCGCTTTCATCGGCACGCCTGCATCCATCAGTGACAGGCTGGTACCACAGACCGAGGCCATGGACGAGGAGCCGTTGGACTCGGTGATCTCCGACACCACGCGGATCGAGTAGGGAAACTCCTCAATCGTCGGCACACTGGCCATCACCCCGCGCTTGGCAAGGCGGCCATGGCCGATCTCGCGACGCTTGGGGCTGCCCACCCGACCGGTCTCGCCGACACAAAAGGGCGGGAAATTGTAGTGCAGCATGAAGGATTCGCGGCGTTCGCCTTCCAGTGCATCGATGATCTGGGCGTCCCGCTCCGTGCCGAGGGTGGTGACCACCAGGGCCTGGGTCTCGCCACGGGTGAAGAGGGCGGAGCCATGGACCCGCGGCAGCACGCCGGTGCGAATATAGATGGGCCGCACCGTCTTGGTGTCGCGACCGTCGATACGTGGCTCGCCGGCCAGGATGCGGCTGCGCACGATCCGCTTTTTCAGCTTCTCGATGGCCGCCTTCACCTGCTCCGGTGTCCAGCGGGCGTCGTCACTGCCACACAGTTTCTCCACCGTTTCAGCCGTGACCTCGTTGATACGTCCGTAGCGGAGCATCTTGTCAGCCGTGCTGTAGGCCTTGACCAGGCCTTCTTCGGCGGCATCGGCCACGGCACTGGCGAGTTCTGCGTCCTCTTCAGGCGGCGCATGCTCCCAGACCTCCTTGCCGGCCTCGGCGGCCAGTTCGCGGATCGCGCTGATGGCGACCTGCATCTGCTCGTGACCAAACAGCACGGCACCGAGCATGACCTCCTCGGACAGTTCGCGGGCCTCGGACTCCACCATCAGCACCGCCTCATCGGTCCCGGCGACCACGAGATCGAGATCGGTGTTGTCGCCCAGGCCGCTGCCCGGTCCGTTGAGGATGTATTCGCCGTCCTTGTAACCGACGCGGGCCGCACCGATCGGGCCCTGGAAAGGCAGGCCGGAGATGGCCAGCGCGGCCGAGGTGCCGATCAGCGAGGGGATCTCGGGATCGACCTCAGGATTCAGCGATTTCACGGTGCAGATGACCTGCACCTCGTTGGTGAAGCCCTTCGGAAACAGTGGACGTATCGGCCGGTCGATGAGACGCGAGACGAGGATTTCCTTCTCGGAGGGGCGCCCCTCGCGACGGAAGAAGCCGCCGGGGATCTTGCCCGCAGCGTAGGTCTTTTCCTGATAATCGACGGTCAGCGGGAAAAAGTCCCGGCCCTCCATCGCATCCTTGGAGCCGACCACGGTGCACAGCACCACGGTATCGCCCATGTTGATCATGACCGCGCCATCGGCCTGGCGGGCGATCTCCCCGGTTTCCAGCACGACCCGGTGGTTGCCGTACTGAAACTCTTTAACGATTGGCTTCACGTCGTGTTTCCTCGGTTGGTGGTGCTTGTTGTGTGGCGACGTCCTGTCTTAGCGACGCAGGCCGAGACGCTGAATCAGGTTGCGATAGCGTTCGACGTCCTTGGACTTGAGATAGTCCAGCAACTTGCGGCGGGAGTTGACCATGCGCACCAGCCCCTGACGGGAGTGGTGATCATGCTTGTGCTCCTTGAAGTGATCGGTGAGTTCGACGATACGGGCGGTCAGCAGTGCGACCTGGACCTCGGTGGAACCGGTGTCGTTCTCGTTCTTGCCGTATTCGTTGACGATGTTCTGTTTCTGCTCTGCACTCATTGTCATGACATTTCTCCTGTCGTTTGCGGTCTTGCCCAGTGGGCGTGGCTCCGTCCAACAATGAGTCCAGGCGGGGCCGACCAGTCGTTAGGCCGGGTTCGACTGAACCCGACACGTAGAATTTCGCAATTGTCGCTTATTTGTACCCTGGCTGTCAGCCTCCGCTCATCAGCCGTCGCGGCGCAATGCGGCCGTCATCCTCGACCTCGCCGACACCGATGAAGCCGCCTTTCGCATCGTAGAGTCTTACCCAGCCTTCGGTGGGCGCCTTGGGCACCAGCACCGGCTGGCCCATTTTCAGGTAGTAAGCGGAGTCTTCATTGAGGCGCACCTCCGGCCAGTCACCCAGCGCCGTATCGAGCGGCAGCAGCAGCGCATCGAGTGCCTCGAACCCGCCCGTCTCGGCCACGGCCCTGACCTCGTCAAGGGTGTGCATCGGCAGCTCGGTATAGGGACCGACACCGTGGCGGCGCAGCCCGACAACGTGTGCGCCGCAGCCCAATGCCTCGCCGATATCCTCGGCCAGGGTGCGGACGTAGGTCCCCTTGGAGCAATGCACACGCAGTTCGAATTCCGGCAGGTCGACCTTCACCAGTTCCAGTTCGTGAATGCTGATCTCCCGAGGAGTGCGCTCTACCTCGACACCCTCGCGGGCCAGCTCGTAGAGCCGTTTTCCCTGATGCTTGACCGCCGAATACATCGGCGGCAACTGGGAAATACGGCCGGTGAAACGCGGCAGCACATCACGGATCTGTTGCTCGCCAATGCCTTCGGTGGGCCGGGTTTGCACCACCTCACCCTCGGCGTCCTGGGTAGTGGTGGTCTCGCCCAGCCGGATGCGCACCCAGTAGTACTTGTCGGCATCGAGCAGAAAGGCGGAGAGCTTGGTGGCATTGCCGAAACACAGCGGCAACATGCCGTCCGCCAATGGATCGAGGCTGCCTGTGTGCCCGGCCTTCTGCGCCTTGTAGAGCCGCTTCACCTGCTGCAAGGCATCGTTGGAAGTGATACCCAGCGGCTTGTCGAGCAGCAATATGCCATTGACCTTCCGCCCCTTCGGACGCCGCCGACCCATCAGTCGTCCTCCGGCTTGTCGCTGGCGACCGCCTGATCAATCAGCGAGGACAGACGCAGACCGTCCTCGAGCGAGGTGTCGTAGACAAAATGCAGCTGGGGGATGGTACGCAGCGACAGCAGGTCACCGAGCCGGCGGCGCAAAAAGCCGGCGGCACGTGCCAGGATCTTGCCGGTCTGCTTGGCCTGGTCCCGGTCCATGACGGTGAAGTAGACCTTGGCGTGGCTGAGGTCACGGGTGACCCGCACCTCCTGGATGGTGACCATGCCGAGTCGCGGATCCTTGACCTCGTCGCGAATCAGGGTGGACAGCTCGCGGCGCATCTCGGCGCCGACCCTGTCCTCTCGGGAAAACTCTCGCATCGACTGCCGGTCCGCCCTTACAGCTCGCGCGCAACTTCGGTGCGTTCGAACACTTCGATCTGGTCACCGGGCTTGACGTCGTTGTAGTTCTTCACCGCAATACCGCATTCGGTACCGGCGCGGACCTCCTGTACGTCCTCCTTGAAGCGGCGCAGGGATTCCAGCTCACCCTCGTAGATCACCACGTTGTCACGCAGCACGCGGATCGGGCTGTTACGCCGGATCACGCCCTCCACCACCATGGAGCCCGCCACCGCACCGAACTTGGAGGAGCGGAACACGTCGCGCACCTCGGCCAGCCCGATGATCTCTTCCTTGACCTCGGGACTGAGCAGGCCGGCAATGGCCTTCTTCACGTCGTCGATCACCTCGTAGATGATCGAGTAGTAGCGCAGGTCGATGTTGTTCTCTTCGATGATGCGCCGTGCCGAGGCATCGGCACGGACATTGAAGCCGATGATGATGGCATTGGCGGTGAGCGCCAGCATGGCATCGGATTCGTTGATGCCGCCGACACCGGCTGCCACCACTTTGACCTTGACGTCGTCCGCCTCGATCTTCTGCAGTGACTCCTTCAGCGCCTCCACCGAGCCCTGGACATCCGCCTTGATGATCAGGTTGACGAAAGTGATCTCGCCCTTGCCCATCTGCGAGAACAGCATGTCAAGGTTGGCGGCCTTCTGCTCTGCCAGGCGCGACTCGCGGAATTTTTCACGGCGGGTCTCGGCCACCTCGCGTGCCTTTTTCTCGTCAGGCAGGGCAATCAGGTCGTCGCCCGCGTTCGGGGTGCCGGAAAGTCCCAGCACCTGGACGGGGATGGAAGGCCCGGCCTCTTTCACCGGCTTGCCGTTCTCGTCGAACATCGCGCGCACCCGGCCGTACTCGGTTCCGGAGACCACCGGGTCGCCCTGGTGCAGGGTGCCGGACTGCAC
>JANTHH010000088.1 GCA_024762485.1 Chromatiales bacterium | reverse complement strand
GCGCTGTGACCCACCATGAACTTCATCGAAACCCGCGGTAACGACGGCCGGCACCCGGCCCAGGTCAGCTTCTCCGAGGCCATACTCAGCCCCATGTCTTCTTACGGGGGGATCTATGTGCCGGAGTCATTGCCGCAGCTGGGGATAAAGTTCCTCGAGCGGCACCTGGCATCTGATTACAAGCAGCTGGCGCGTGCCGTGCTCGATGCATACCAAGTGGACATCGAGCCGGCTGTGATCGACCAGGCGCTGGCGCTCTACGACGGATTCGACGACCCGCAGAACCCCGTGCCGGTGGTCAAGGTCGAGGACGATCTCTATGTCAGCGAGCTGTACCATGGTCCCACGCGCGCCTTCAAGGACATGGCACTTCAGCCTTTCGGCCTCGTCCTCTCGGACCTGGCGCAAAAGCGCGGCGAGAACTACTTGATCCTTGCGGCGACCAGTGGCGACACCGGACCGGCGACCCTGGAGACCTTCAAGAACCGGCCCAATGTCAAGGTGGCCTGCCTCTATCCGGATGGCGGCACCTCGGATGTTCAGCGGCTGCAGATGGTCACCGAAGATGCGCCGAACCTGAAAGTGATCGGCATCCATGGCGATTTCGACGATGCCCAGTCCGCTCTCAAGCAGCTGCTGGCATCGGATGATTTCCGTGCCCGACTGAAGGAAAGGAATACCCTGCTTTCCGCCGCCAACTCGGTGAACTTCGGCCGCATCATCTTCCAGCAGGTCTATCACATTCACAGTTACCTGGAGCTGGTCCGGCAACAGGCCATCGGGCTCGGCGACAAGGTCTACCTTGACGTGCCCAGCGGCAATTTCGGCAATGCGCTCGGCGGCTATTACGCAATGAAGATGGGGCTTCCGGTAGAGAAGATACTCATCGCCTCCAACCGCAACAACGTGCTCACCGAGCTGATCAACACGGGACGCTACGACCTGCGCGGGCGCAGCGTGGTCCCCACCAGCTCGCCGGCGATGGATATCCTCAAGTCCTCCAATATCGAACGCATCCTGTTCGATTTGTTCGGTGCACAGCGCACCCGCGAGCTGATGTCGCAGCTGGACAGCGAACGGCATTACGAACTGACCAGCTCAGAACTGGCCGATCTGCAACGGCATTTTTCTGCCGCCTTCTGTGATGACGAGGAAGGCAAGACCTATATCCGCTCGGCCTTCGCCAAGGGCTATCTGATGGACCCGCACACCGCAACCTGCTTCAAGGCCTACGAGGAATGCCGGGACAAGCCCTTGCCCACCATCGCCTACTCGACGGCGGAATGGACAAAATTCTCGCCCACCATTGCCAATGCGCTGACCGGCGAGGTGGACAGCCATGATATCGATGCCCTCAGGTCCATTGCCGAGGCGGCAAAGACGACCATCCCCCAGCCTATCCAGGCACTGTTTTCGAAGCCCATCGCCCAGCCGACCGTGATCGACAAGGAGGACATCGAGCAGGAGGTCCTGTCCTTTATCTGAGCCTGGGCAGCAGGAGGCAGGGACCGAGGGAAATCACGGATTGCAGCTGAACCTCCGTCACTGACACGATGGCCCCATGATGGCTAAAGATATCGCCCCCCATGCCGCCAACCCGGGCAACAAGATCGCGGGGAAGGGGCAATGACTTCGGGGACGGCACCACAGCAACAGGATGCGCTGCTGGAACTGCTCGACGATGATGGCACGCAGGTGCCCGGTGATGCCCTGCAGCCCTGGACGATCCTGGTGGTTGACGACGACCCGGAAGTGCACGAAAGCACCGGGATCGCACTGTCAGGGGTCGAGATACTCGGACGGCCGATCACGTTGCTCCATGCCACTGACAGCCGGGAGGCCAGCGCGATCCTGGCCGGGGAACCCGGTATCGCCGTCGCCCTGATCGACGTGGTGATGGAAACGGAGGACGCAGGCCTGCGTCTCGCCCAGCAGATACGTACCCGGCACAACCTCCAGGATATCCGCATCATCCTGCGCACCGGTCAGCCGGGCTACGCCCCCGAACTCGATGTCATCCGTGACTACGACATCAACGATTACCGCACCAAGAACGAGCTTACCCGCACCCGTCTGCTGACCACGCTCACCACCGCACTGCGCGCCTACGAACAACTGGACATGCTGAACCGCAGCCGTCGCGGACTGGCCCGCATCATCCAGTCCAGCACGGTCAACGGCATGCGGCACGACCCACCCGGGCTTGATGATGACCTGCTCCTGCAGCTCGACAACCTCCTGACTGGCGAGTGCCGTTCGCTGATCTGCCGTCATGATGGCGATGAGACGATCGTGATCGCCGGTACGGACAGCTACCTTTCCTGTGTCGGAAGACCTCTGTCCTGCCTGAACGAACCCGGGACACAAGGGGCCATCACCGATACCTTCGCAGAGCGCGGAGTCAGTATCGGTGACAAGCAGGTGAGCATTCACCTGGCCATGCCGGGTGGAGACAGCGTGATATTTTGCGAGGTGAACCGCACCCTCACCGACATCGACCAGCAACTGATCAGAATCTTCGTTGCCAACCTGACGATGCGCATCACCAACGCCCGCCTCTTCGATCAGTTGAACACCCTTGCCTACCACGATGCACTGACCTGCCTGCTCAACCGCCAGGGCCTGCTGCAACTTTTCGACGCACAACGGCGGGCCGGTGCCCGACCGGCGAGCGTCATCCTGCTGGATATCGATCATTTCTCCGAGATCAACGATGCCCTCGGCATGACCTTCGGCAACGACGTGCTCTGCACCGTGGCCACGCGACTCCAGCAATCGCTGCCCGATGACGTCCACATCGGCCGCTTCGGCGGCGACGTGCTCGCCCTGCTCAGTCCGCGGGATGCAATCAGGATCGAGGAAGTGGCGGGCCTCTTCGATGAACCCTTCGAGATCAATGGATACAGCCTGGGTATCCGCGTGAGCATGGGGGAGGCCCACAGCACGGCCGATGATGATGGCCAACAGATCTTCCAGAAGGCGGGGATGGCACTGAGTGTCGCCAAACGTCGCGTGCGTGGCCAGCATGTGCGCTTCGAGGAAAAACTGGCCGAGGCATCACGCGAGCGCATGACCCTGACCCATGCGCTGAAGAGCGCCATCCAGGACAAGGAACTCGAACTGCACTACCAGCCCAAGATCGACCTGAAGAGCAATCGCACGATTGGTGCCGAGGCTTTGCTGCGCTGGCGCAGGCGGGACGGTCAGCTGATTTCGCCAGACATATTCATTCCCCTGGCCGAGCGCAGCGGGCTCATCGTCGAATTCGGCAAATGGATCATCAGGCAGGCCTGTGAACAACTCGCAGACTGGGCACGGCAGGGCCATGGTGACCTGCACCTGGCAATCAATGTTTCCGCCCAGCAGATCCTCGCCGACGAGGTCGTACAGCCGATTGCCGATGCGATCGCGGCCACGGGAATCGAGCCCTGCCGGCTCGAGGTGGAAATCACCGAAAGCATGGTGATCGACGACTTCGCCAAGGTCACCAACTGCATGAAGCAGTTGCAGGCCATGGATATCTGCATCGCACTGGATGACTTCGGCACCGGCTTCTCTTCCCTTTCCTACCTGCAGCAGCTACCAATCGACGTGCTGAAGATCGACAGGAGTTTCGTCAATGGTATCGGCCAGCCCGGCCACAGTGAACACATTGCGGAGATGATCGTCGCACTGGGCAACATGCTGAATCTCATAACCGTTGTCGAGGGGATAGAAAACAAGGAGCAGGAGAACACGGCAAGGCGCTGGGGCTGTCCGATAGGCCAGGGCTTTCTCTATGCACCGGCCATGCCTTCAGCGGCCTTCTCAGACTGGCTTGACGACTTTGCCAACGGCGCGACGCCTGGCTGATGAGACCACATACCTGTCAGTCCTGCTCCCGGGGTGAGGCCGCATGACCCTCGGTGTCCGTATTGCGCTGCTCGCCCTGTTCAGCGCCCTCACTGCCGGACTGGTGATCGCCGTCATCGAGTCGGAGAATTTCGACGATATCCTGCAGGAACAGATGGTCCGGCGTGGCAGTGATATCGCCACAGCCCTTGCTGAGACCCAGGCCGCGCACCTGCTCAACCAGGACAAAGTCAGCGTGATCCATGGCCTGCGACGGGTAGTGCAGAATGCACCGGACATCGAATACATCTACGTCACCGATTTCAATGGCCAGCCCTTTGCCGACACCTTCCAGGATGGCCTGCCCGCTGAATTATCCGCCTTCGAGTCGCAGGACAGCGACCGCAGAGTGAGCGAGAGGCTGCTCAGACTGCAGGGAGACGAGATCCTCGAACTGAGTCTGCCCCTGGTGGATAACCTCGAAGCGCGCGTGATGATCGGTATGAGCACCGGCTTCGTCAAGCAACAGATAAGCACCCAGCGCCTGCAGATCCTTGTCACTGCCCTGGGTGTGGGCCTGCTCGTTTCACTTCTGGGCATCTTCTACAGCCGCCGTATCAGCCAGCCGGTGGGGATGCTGGCGGAGCAGATGGAGGCCTACGGCCGGGGCGAGTCAGTCAACCCGGCGGCGCTGCCCCTGAATGGCGTCGAAGCCACAACGCTGGCGAACAAGTTCACCGAGATGATCGCCGAGCGGCAACGCACCGAGTCCGAGCTGACCCAATTCAAGGCCACCCTCGATGGCACGCTCGATTCGGTATTCATGTTCCATCCCGACGATCTCCGTTTTTTCTACGTCAACCGAGGTGCGCTGGACCAGGTTGGCTATTCACGACATGAGCTGTTCAACATGACGCCGGTGGACATCAAGCCGGATATCGACGAAGCACAGTTTGTTGCTCTCATCCAGCCCCTGCTCCAGGGCGACCAGGAGGCACTGACCTTCGAGACGGTTCATCAGCGCAAGGACGGCAGGCGTGTACCTGTCGAGATCTTTCTCCAGTATTTCACCGAGAGCAATCCCCCGCGCTTCGTCGCCATCGTCCGCGATATCTCCGACCGCAAGCGGGCGGAGGAACGGATGCAGCGGCTCAACGAGGAGCTTGAGCAACGGGTGAAGGAGCGCACTCAGGAACTCGAGCAGGCAAACCAGCATCTGCAGCAGACCCTCGAAACCCTGCAACGCGCCCAGGACGAACTGGTGCATTCGGAGAAGCTCGCCTCGCTCGGCTCTCTCGTGGCCGGCATCGCCCACGAGCTGAACACACCGCTGGGCAATGCCCTGACGGTCTCGACCACCTTCACTCACAAGGCCCAGGAACTCGAAAAGGCCATTGCTGAGGGTAGCCTGCGACGGGCCGCCATGGACGATTTCCTGAAACAGACACTGCAGATCGCCGACCTGCTCGGCCGCAATCTCCACAAGGCCAGTGAACTGATCAGTAATTTCAAGCAGGTCGCGGTCGACCAGACCAGCTCCCAGCGACGTGATTTCATGCTCGACGAGGTGGTGAACGAGTTGGTCGAGACGCTGTATCACCAGTTCAAGCGGACTCCCCACACCCTGCAGGTGGAGATCCCCCCGGGGCTGCACTTCAACAGTTATCCAGGGCCCCTCGGACAGGTCATCAGCAACCTGCTGATGAACGCCCTGATCCATGGCATGGACGCCCAGACAGCCGGGCATATAACCGTTGCCGCAGCAGCAACGGACGACGGCTCCGTCATCCTGTCCGTGAGCGACGACGGCAAGGGCATCGACAGTGAAAACCTGCCACATGTCTTCGATCCCTTCTTCACTACCCGCCTTGGCCAGGGCGGCAGCGGGCTGGGACTGCACATCGTCTACAACATCGTCACCGGCATCCTCGGCGGTACCATCGAGGTGACAAGCAAGCCAGGAGAAGGCACGCGTTTCGATGTCACCCTCCCCCCCGTTGCGCCCGCCTAGGCGTCGCCACCTTTCCCGCTGATCACACGGGCAGACAAGGGCCCCAAGGGGGTTCAATCTTTCCCGCTCATGACCGATAACCTGTTCAGACCATCGTCAACAGTGGCAGCGGAAACCATGACTCACAGATCACCTTCCAGAAACGGCCAGGTCCTCGAGGCCAATCGACTCGCGGGCACCCGGCTGGAGCTCCTGCTGTTCCGGCTCAATGGCAGACAGCCGTTCGGCATCAACGTCTTCAAGGTCCAGGAGATCATCCCCGAAAGCGAGATCACCAAGATCCCTGGGGCACACCCGCTGGTCCAGGGGGTTGCCACCCTGCGGGGCATGACCATGCCGATACTGGACCTGTCACAGGCCATCGGCGGGCCGCCGCTGCGCGACCTCGACCACAGCAACATCATCATCACCGAATACAACCGCTCGGTTCACGGTTTTGTCGTGGGTCAGGTGCAGCGCATCGTCAATACCGACTGGGAGAATGTCCTGCCGCGCCCTGGTGGTATTGGCAAGAACAGTTTCGTCAATGCCGTCACCATGATGGAGGGCGAGATCATCGAGATCCTCGACGTGGAGAAAGTGCTCGACCAGGTGGTGAATGCCGACACCGCCGTCTCGTCGGACATCACCAGCCGTGCCGACGGACTTCGTCACCGGGTGCTGGTGGTGGATGATTCGAGTGTCGCCCGCAAGCAGATCACCCTCGCCCTGGAACAGATCGGGGTGGACTGCATCGCCATGGAAGATGGCAGGTCGGCGCTGGAACTGATCAGTGCACTGGTCGCCGACGGGGTGGATGTCAGCCGGCATTTCGCCATGGTGGTATCCGATATCGAGATGCCCGAGATGGATGGCTACATGTTCACCTCGGCCCTGCGCAAGAATCCGGCCACCGAGTCACTCTATATCCTGCTGCACTCTTCGATCAGCGGCGAGTTCAATGCCGACATGGTGAAAAAGACCGGCGCAAATGCATTCATCCAGAAATACGATGCCGATGACCTGGCGCAGGTCGTCCTCGAACATATCTGAGGCCCCGGTGGGCCTCACTGCATCGCGAGTCCGCTGATCCCGGACTCCGCCTCCAGTTTCAAGGCACTCAGGTTCCAGCCACAACGCTTCTCGATCATCTCGAACAGGGCATGATCCGTCTCGTGCAACATGGTCAGGCGCGGCTCGCCGCCGCCCTTCCTGGAGGATTGATCCCAGATGTATTCGGGCGAGATCCGGCAGGCACGCGCATATTTTGACGGGTAGTGCACCTCGGCATACTTGCGCTGCCCCCACACCTTGGCCCGCCGGGCAGACTCGCCACGCTGGGCGACACTGACCACCAGGCTCCTGCCCTTGTAGACGATCTCCGGATTTCTGCGCTTGTGGCGGTCGCGGTTGAAATCGATCGGTTCTTCGCTGAGCACGCCGCCATTGATCTCCTTGCTGCGGGCATCGAAGAGCACCGGCTCTCCGGTCGGCAATGTCACCTTGAGCTGACGACCATCCGCGACCGGCTCGATGCTGGGGATCATCCTGCGCGGGAAGAAGTGCAGTTCGCGGAACATGTTGTCATCGCTGTACCGGCGGGTGATCTTCACATCGTCATTGACCGACAGAAAAATATCCTCGCGTGCGCGATCGGCAAACGAAAAAGTGAAATTGCGAAAGGCGCCAGGCTTCGTCATCCCGATCGGATTGATGTGCCTGGAGCCCTTGTTGATCAGTGAAAATCCGACGACCTCCTTCACCCCCTGCGGCCGGTAGAACAGGTACTTCAGGTCAGTGATCCCGGTGAGTCCATAGGCGCGATCATAACGATGGGACTCCCGGACGCGCTCACGCGTCGGCTTCACCAGTTGCGACAGCGCGTACCAGATCGAGGTCTCGGCGGCTGATGCCAGTGCCGGCCCGGGCAGCGCCAGGGGCAGCACCATGCCCGCGGCCATCATCAGAATTGCGATCTTCTTCATCATCGGGGCCTTGTTAAAACGTCGTTGATCAACAGTCTAGGAGGCAACCCGGCAGGTGGCTGTGACTGGTTGCACAGGCCCTGGCGAGGTTAATTCCCACTCTGCCGGTTGCGCTTGATCTGTGACGGGGATCGCCCCCTCGACGGGGCCGGATAACCGGCTGTTGCCGCGTTAAATTCCTGCACCACCACCTCTACAAGGGTAAAATCGCCCCCCCTTGGCGATTGAGCAGGACCGCAAGATGCAGGAATTTCTCCCCGGCCAGCGCTGGATCAGCGAGAGCGAAAGCGAACTGGGTGTCGGCACCGTCTCCCAGCAGGATGCGCGCTGCGTGCACATCCGGTTTCCAGCCAGTGGCGAGGAACGGATCTACAGTCGACGCGAGGCGCCCCTCGCCCGGGTCAGCTTCAACGAAGGCGACTGGCTGAAGGATCAGGCCGGGCGCGACCTGCAGGTTGTCGGTGTCCACGAACAGGGGGGGTTGCGCTTCTACGACTGTGAAGACATGGATGGCGAGCGCCACCTGGTGACCGAGGCGGACATCAGCGACCACATGCGGCTGAACCGCCCGGAGCAGAAACTGCTGGGCGGGCGTATCGATCGCGACATCTGGTTCACCCTGCGCTACCAGACCTGGCTGCAGGGCGCGCGCCTCGCCACCCTGCCCGTCCACGGACTGGTGGGTGCGCGCATGGGCCTGATCCCCCACCAACTGTACATCGCCTCCGAAGTCGCCGGGCGCCTGCTCCCCCGCGTCCTGCTCGCCGACGAGGTGGGACTGGGGAAGACCATCGAGGCCGGCCTCATCCTGCATCGCCTGCTGCTCACCGGGCGGGCGCAGCGGGTGCTCATCGTGGTGCCGGACACGCTGCTGCATCAGTGGCTGGTGGAGATGCTGCGTCGCTTCAATCTGCGTTTTTCCCTGTTCGACCTTGAACGCTTCGAGCAATCGGCGGATGAAAACCCCTTCCTCACCGAACAGCGGGTGCTGTGCAGCCTGGACTTCCTCACCAGCACGCCGGAGGTCGCCAAGGCCGCACTGGCCGCTGACTGGGACCTGCTGGTGGTCGACGAGGCCCATCACCTGGCCTGGGACGAGGAAGGCGGCAGCCTCGAATATCAGCTGATCGCCAGGCTCGCCGAACAGGTCCTCGGCGTGCTGCTGCTCAGTGCCACGCCGGAGCAACTCGGTCGGGCGGGCCACTTCGGGCGGCTGCACCTGCTCGACCCCCATCGCTTCCACGATTACCAGGCCTTCCTCGAAGAAGAGAAAAACTATGCACCACTGGCAGAGGTGGCCGCGAACCTGCTCGATGGGCGGCCCCTCGACGAAGGCCAGCAGCGCCTCCTGGATGAACTGCTGGGCGAGGATGCCGAGGGCACACCGCAACAGCTGATCGCGCGGCTGATGGACCGACATGGCACCGGACGCATCCTGTTCCGCAACACGCGCTCTGCCATCTCGGGCTTCCCCGAGCGTCAGCTGCAGGCCTACCCATTGCCATCCTGTACGGCCTACGGGGACTATGTCTCCGAGCTGACGCCGGAGCAGAACCTCGGCCCCGGATGGACCGGCATCGATCCCCGCGTGGACTGGCTCGCCGCCCGGCTGCGTGAACTGCGGCCCGAGAAGGTGCTGGTGATCTGTGCGCATGCCGGGACCGCCGTTGCCCTGGGTGAACACCTGCACGGGCGCGAAGGGATCCATGCCGCCGTCTTCCACGAGGGCATGTCCATCATCGAGCGTGACCGCGCAGCGGCCTACTTCGCCGACCCGGAGGAAGGCACCCAGGTGCTCATCTGCTCCGAGATCGGCAGCGAGGGCCGCAATTTCCAGTTTGCCCACCACCTGGTGCTGTTCGACCTGCCACTGGAGCCGGACCTGCTGGAACAGCGTATCGGCCGGCTCGACCGGATCGGCCAGACCGAGACCGTCTGCATCCACGTGCCCTACCTCGAATCCAGTGCCGGCCAGGTACTCTACCGCTGGTATGCCGAGGGCCTCGATGCCTTCGAACAGGTCTGCCCCGCCGCCAGCGCCGTGTACGAGGAACTGCACGGGGACCTGCTTGAAACCCTCGCCGACCCGGGCGGCCTCGACGACCTGATCGAACGCGCCGCCCGGCGCAGTGCCGAGCTGAACCAGGCGCTGGAGGCCGGCAGGGACCGGCTGCTGGAGCTGCACTCCCATCGCCCCGAGGTCTCCGCCAGGCTGGTCGAGGCGATCCAGCACGAGGACGCGGACCTGGCGCTGCGCGATTACATCGCCCGCTACTGGGATGCCTTCGGCGTGGAGCACGAGCCGGGACCGAACCAGTCCGCCGTGCTGCACGCGGGCAGCCACATGCTGCACGAACACTTCCCCGGCCTGCCGGACGACGGCCTGACCGTCACCTTCGACCGCGACAATGCACTGGCACACGAGGATCGCGAATTCCTCACCTGGGAACACCCCATGGTGATGTCGGCGATGGAGATGCTGCAGACCGACACCCAGGGCAGTTCGGCGCTGACGGTCGTCAAGGGCACCGGCCTGAAACCCGGCAGCCTGATGCTGGAGATCATCTATGTCGCTGAATGCGTGGCGCCCCCCGCGCTGGAGATCAAGCGCTT